>JBJHBN010000459.1:0-3133 GCA_050485505.1 Opitutales bacterium
ATCAAGCGCCTCGGCCTCAGTGTGATCAAGGAGCGCTACGGCAACCTCTTTGATATGTATGAGAACATCATGGGGGTCAGCGCCTACGAGGAGCCCATGATGATTTATCCAGCCCCGCACTACACCATGGGTGGTCTCTGGGTGGACTACAACCTGATGACCAACATTCCGGGATTGTTCGCAGCAGGGGAGTGTAATTTCTCTGATCACGGAGCCAATCGCCTCGGCGCCTCGGCGCTGATGCAGGGCCTGGCGGACGGCTATTTTGTGCTGCCATACACGCTCAGCAATTACTTCGGCGAGAGTGTACCGCTGTCTGATGCCGGTCAGTTCGACGTCGATTCCGAACCCTTCCGCGAGGCGGAAGCCAATGTGCGCGAGCGCATCGACCGCATGCTGTCGGTCCAGGGCCAGACCAGCCCGCGTTCGATCCACATCGAACTCGGCAAAATCATGCTCGATAAGTGTGGCATGGCGCGCAACGAGGCTGGCCTCAAGGAAGCCATAAAGCAAATCGGTGAACTGCGCGAAAAGTTCTGGAACGATGTCCGCATTCCCGGAAACAACAATTCGCTCAACATCGAACTCGAACGAGCCGGTCGCGTCGCCGACCATCTGGAGTTTGCCGAGCTGATGTGCTACGACGCGCTGGAGCGCGATGAGTCCTGCGGGGGGCACTTCCGCGAAGAGCACCAGAGCGAAGGTGAAGCCGTTCGTCACGACGATAGTTTCGCCCACGTAGCCGTCTGGGAATACACCGGTGTCGGCGAAAAGCCGAAGCGCCACGTTGAACCGCTCAACTTCGAGAACGTCGAGCTGGGTGTCCGCAGTTACAAATAAGGAATAGAGAAGGTAGCAAAATGTCTGAACGCACCATCAACATCAATTTGAAAGTCTGGCGTCAGCCAAACCCTTCCGCGGCCGGCAAGTTTGTCGATTACCGCATGGAAGGGGTGTCCACTTCCTCCTCATTTCTGGAGATGCTGGACCTGCTCAATGAGCAGCTGATCGCTGAAAACGAAGAACCGGTTGCATTCGACCACGATTGCCGCGAGGGCATCTGTGGAATGTGCTCACTGGTGATCAATGGCCAACCGCACGGTCCCAAAGACCTGCAGACGACCTGTCAGCTGCACATGCGCAGCTTCACGAACGAGGAGCACATCACCATCGAGCCTTACCGCTCGAAGCCTTTCCCGGTGTTGCGCGACCTCGTTTGTGACCGTACGCCTTTTGAGAAGATCATGCAGGCAGGCGGCTTCATCGAGCAACGGGCTGGCGCTGCTCAGGATGCCAATGCCCTGCCGATTTCTAAGACTATTGCCGACAAGGCCATGGACGCGGCCGCCTGTATCGGCTGTGGTGCCTGTGTAGCGGTTTGTCCCAATGCTTCGGCCATGCTCTTTACCTCGGCCAAGTTGAGTCAGCTCAACCTGCTGCCGCAGGGCAAACCGGAAAAGGATCGCCGCTCATTGGCTATGGTCGGCGCCATGGACGCCGAAGGTTTTGGCAACTGCACGAACATTGGCGAGTGCGAGGCCGCTTGCCCGAAGGGCATCAGCCTCGACTTCATCGCGCAGATGAACCGGGACTACGCCACCGCCTCGTTGAAAAAACTGGTTGCCGGCGTCTGATCCCGAATCCACACCACACCATTGATTGATGCACGACTCCGATTCGCAACTTGTCGAAAGGCGTGAATTGGAGATCCTTTTGCTGCGGTCGCAGCGTTTCGAGGCCATCGGCACCCTTGCCGGTGGCCTCGCGCACGACCTCAACAACCTGCTTGCACCTATTCGCATGGCTTGCGAACTGCTGAAGCGCAAGAATCCGGATGCCGACCTGGACCGCTTTATCGAAATCGTTCAGTCGAGCAACGACAAGGCCCGTCAGTCCATCGAGCAGATCCGGAGCTTCACCCGCGGCAGCCAGGATGCCCAGCCTGAACGCTTTGAACCGGCCCGTCTGCTGCCCTTGATGCGGAACTTCGCCAAGGAGCAGAAGTGGCCGGATTCCATTCGCCTGCGGGTCGACGCCGCCTCAGAGCTGCCAACGATTCACATGGACCCGGGCCAGCTGCTGCAGGCCCTGTTCAATTTGCTGAGCAACGCCCGCGAAGCGATCGGTAGCGACTCCGGGACCGTTGAGCTGCAATTCAGCGTCCGCAATTTCGCCGAGGGCCTGCGCATCGGTTACCTCGAATTTGTCGCTGGTCGTTACCTGCGCGTCGATGTTACCGATACCGGTCCCGGCGTGCCCGTTGAGAACCATAACCATATATTTGACCCCTTTTTCAGCACCAAACCCAAAGGTAGCGCCCCCGGCCTCGGCTTATCCGTCGCCGCCGCCGTCGTCAGCCAAGCCAAAGGCTACATTGACCTCCACAGCCAGCCCGGCAACGGCGCCCGCTTTACCTTGTATCTTCCGGAGAAGGTGGATTAATGGAGGGTTCCGCTCCGTCGAGGCCGAACCACCGGTGTTTTGGCCGAAGCTCGAACCCCTCTTCCCTTCGCAAGACTTGCAAATCCGTCTATCCACGCTTAAGCGTTCTCTCTAAATGGCTTCCAATCCAAACAACCTACGTGGCCAGCGATTGCGGCCGGTTTCGCTCTTGCGGGATGGCATTGCGGTTTTTCTGGGGGTAATGCTGGCGGCGGTGACCGCTCAGGGCATTCAATACGCCGATACTGCGACCTTGGTGACGGCTGCCCTGGTGCTGACGCTCTGCAATGTTGTGCTGAAGCCGCTGCTGATTTTTTTCGCACTGCCTTTTGTGTTGATGACGCTGGGGCTCGGGATCTGGTTGATCAATGCTGCTTTGTTCTACTTCGTCGGGGCCATTATTCCCGGATTTGAGGTGGCGACCTTCCTTGCCGCAATGTGGGGTGCCTTGATCCTCAGTTTAATCAATTTTGCGTTGTTCATCCTCTTTACCCCGAAGAACGCCCGCGGACACATCCGCGTCAACGTCAATGGCCGCAGTTGGGGGGCTTCAGGCCAGACTGGACAGAAGCCACCGCGCGACCGCATTCAGCGGAAAAATGACGATGTCATTGACGTTTAGGGGAAAACGGGATGCTCTTTTAAGTCCTTCTCAATCTTTTTATTATCATGGCAAACGATCCATATGATC
>JBJHBN010000460.1:0-3115 GCA_050485505.1 Opitutales bacterium
GACCAATTTGAACATTCCCAGAAAGAATCCGATCGTCAGCCCCAAAAAGGCCCCACGGGAGTTAATCCGCTTAAAGAAAAGTCCAAGCAGAAATACCGCGGTAATCGGCGGTGCCAGATACCCTTGCACGCTTTGCAAGTAAACGTAGAGCCCGCCTTGAGAAACCCAGGGCATCACAAAAATCCACAACAGTCCCAAAACAACGACAACCCCAGTTGCCAAGCGACCGACAGTTACCAGCTCGCGGTCTGATCGATCGGGTCTCAACTTCTTGTAAATATCCATGGTGAAGAGAGTCGCACAGGAATTGAACAACGAAGCAAGAGAACTCATCAAAGCGGACATCAAACCCGCGACTACAATTCCCCGCAGCCCTTCGGGCAACAGAGTCGCGACCATTGTCGGGAACACAGCATCTCCCCTCAACTCACCAGTTGCGGCGTCAATGGGAATCTCCAACAGTCCCTTGTCATGCAGGGCATAACCGATCATACCGGGAACCAGGAACAGAAAAACTGGCAGCACCTTGAGAAAACCGCCAAACAAGGCGCCACGGCGAGCCTGCTGAAGGTTTCTCGCAGCAAGCGTTCGCTGCACGATATACTGGTCAGTACACCAGTACCAGATACCAATAACCGGTGACGCTATCAACACGCCCAGCCAGGGGAAATCCGGGTCGGATAGCGGACGCCAGAGGGCAAACTGCTCGGCATTATCCGAAAGTGTAACCTGCAATTCACCCCAACCGCCCAGCAGGGAAAGGCCAAAGAAGGTGACAAACGCCGATCCTGCCAGCAAAAGAAATGTCTGGGCCACTTCGGTATAAACAACAGCCCGCAAACCACCCAGGACAGTATAAATACCTGTCAGGACAACCGTGGTAATTGCCCCAACCCAGAATGCGTTTTGAGGCGATCCGAAGGTATCGGGCAACAGTGTCTGGAAAACAATCGCACCGGCATAAACGGTAACCGATACTTTTGTGAAAACATAAGCGATCAAGGAAACGATTGAGAGCATCCAACGTGCTTTGGAGTTAAAACGTCGTTCGAGAAACTCCGGCATGGTGAACACGCCCGATCGATAGTAGAAGGGCACAAACACCCATGCCAGGATGATCATAACCCAGGCATGCAGCTCCCAGTGAGCCATTGCCATGCCACTTGAAGCGCCGTTGCCGGCCAGCCCGACGATGTGCTCGGAACCGATATTGGAGGCCAGCAGCGAGCAGCCAACCACGAACCAGCCGATTTCCCTACCGGCAAGGAAAAAATCCTGAGGATTGCGTTGACGCCGGGAAGACCACCAAACGATCCCCACGAGGAGCAGGAAATAGGCGGCTACGATTGTCCAGTCGATGAATTGCATGGATTGATTAGGGATTTAAGATTGAGTCGTGATTTTAGACACAGTTAAGTCATCAAAAAGTTCGCCGAGGTAATGACGTTCCAGAACATCCCTTACACGAATGGCAACACCGCGCTCGGATGCCTCTTCCATAGCCTGCATCAAGGCAACCGTCACCAGGCCTTCGGCTACATCCGGTTTGGGGTTCGTGCCGGAGCGTATACAGTCGGCGAAATACTCGAGGTAGTTCTGGTATTCACCGGCATGGTGCGAATGGCCTTCGAAGCGAAAGTAGTGATCGTCCTGATCCGCGAAAGATTCAACTACAGATTTACCTTCCGCCCGCCAGGCATAACGAAGGTCAAAGTAATCGGCCTGGCTGGCCCCCTCCGAACAGCGCAAGATACAGCTCATATTACTGTCCCTCAGCTCTGGAACGGTCGGCCCGGAATAGGAACCACTCACCCTGGCGATGCAGCCGGTTGTGGACCTGAGAACAAAGTGAAAGGTATCCGGATGGAGCAATCCAAGGCTGCGACCATTTTCACTCAGACTGGAATAGCCCATGACCTCGTCAATATCCGGCAAATACCAACGAATGAGGTCGGCTGGATGACTGATGCATCCGTATAGCCATTTGAAGGAATCCTTGCGCGCCCAGGGTTTGTCGAGAAACCAGCGGTGATCCGCATGATAATAAGCTTCAGCTGTAATAATCCCTCCAAAGCTCCCCTCATTAAAGTGTTTCCGCTGGCGCGCAAATGGAGCGAAAAAGCGGGAACTCTGACCGACCATTACCCGCTTGCCTGTTTCGCGGACGGCATCAACGAGTTCCCGCCCACGTCGCAAATCCGTGACAAATGGTTTTGTGCAGATCACGTGCTTGCCCGCACGCAGGCATTGCAGCACATGATCCGCATGCAATGCATCCGGCGTATACACACCAACCGCATCAATCCGCTCATCCTCGAGAAATACGTCCAAAGAAGATTCGAAGATATCCGTATCCAGATTGAACTCAGCACAACGGGAATGCCCGAGCGCTTCATCCAGATCACACAATCCAGCAACCTCCCACTTGGGGCTCTGCACCCCAGCGGAAATGATGCTGCGTCCTTCACCCAGCCCCAGCACACCCAGACGCATGGGATCCGGCGGCATGCCCGCATCCTCAATAGAGTTGAATGCGCGTGAATGACTCATTGCACAAATGGTACGATTTCAAAGCTACCCTTAAACTTTTCAAACTTCTCAAGACTCCGACCATACCATGGGTCCTCGTCCACAAGGGAGAGGTGCCATTCCGGGCGTTCAGCCGGACCGTTTTTAGTCCAGGCCCCAGCCAAGTGAGTAAAGACCCGAAAGGTATGCCCGCCTTCGTCCAGTTCGTCCAGACGTGCACCTGCGATGTCGCTGACATGCAGACCCGATCCGTTGCCAAAGCCCAGACGCACCCATTCGACGGCAGACTTTGTTCCAGAAGCGTATTCCGAACCTACATCCGCGCTCCACCAACCGAAACGCGTGGCCGATGTTCGACCTGGAAGGGAATCCATCGGGCCTTCGCCCAGCCACGAAAGCTGCTTTACACCGGAACCGGAACCCAGTTCCAGTCCGATCTCCGGCAACTCGGTGATGTCCAGGTCCGGGTGCACGGTGAGTTCCACCCGTAGGTTCCCGGTATCCATAATCTTATATTCAATCTCGGCTACGAATGCATTCAATTCATCGTAACGGTATTCAGCACTGGTCCTCACCCGAACCACAT
>JBJHBN010000461.1:0-3110 GCA_050485505.1 Opitutales bacterium
CTTAAAACAACATGCCGCCGAAATTGTTTCACGACAGGTTAATCGAAGTGCCCTTGAGGCGCCCTTTATTATCAGGGACGAAAAAAGGCACCGTGACTAAGCCTCGTGAGAGGGAGGTTAGCCCGGGTGCCCTTATTTAAGTCGCAAGTCCCCGGCAAATCATTGCCTGGACGTACGTCATCAGGAGAAGACCCCTGTCATTGCTTTATTCCGCCTTCCGCATCTTCTTCCTGAGCAGCACGGCGCCCAGGCAGGCCAGGCCGACAAGCAGGGCGATATGGCCCGGCTCGGGTATGGCAACAACACTGAGTGAAATCGCGCTGTTGTTGCCCGTGCCGTAGTTGATTCGGAAGGTATAGCCGTCCACCGCAAAATCCTGACCATCTTCGAGTCCAAAAAACTCGCCGTTGAGGTTTCCGCCGTAATTTAGGAGGGAAAAGGTGTCGTCAACTTCTGCAGTGAAGTTGTCCCCCAGGACAATATTCAGGAAACTATTATCCCCTTCGCTGTTAAGTACCGTGGTGTTGGTGACATGAAACATCGGATCGAAGTGTCCGGTATTGAGGACGAATTCAAGGATGCCGGTGCTCCCGCGCATGTAGAAGGTGCTGGTGGTGATGCTTGCTGCATCGATGGTGATTTTTCCATTGGCCCGGATGTTGAGGACTCCGCTGAAATTGACTTCGGCACCGTCTGATACCGAGAAGTGGCCGTTGGCGGTATCGGTGGCACCCCTGCCTCCAATCCATGAGCCACCGCCTGCACTTGCGAGTACATTGAGCTTGGTTTCTGTTCCGGAAATAAAGAGCTCGCCAGTGCCGTCACCGTTGCCAATGCCGACGACCAACTCATTCTGTACCGTGACCACCCCCTCGTTTTGTATGATGAGACGACCGTTCCCGGTGGCGCTGCTAGTGCTGTCTCCTATGCGCAGCGACTGGTTGACATTCAGCGCGGCATTGTCAACCACCACGATGGGAAGGCCCGGTCTGTTACCGATGATCAGTGAGGGCGAGGTTTCGTTGGCGGCTCCTGTGTCGGTGGTAACCGTTGCTCCGTCGGTCAGGTTCATGAAGCTGTGGGCTCGTCTGCCTACTATCACAACGCCACTGCTGGTTAGGCTGCTACCAGTCCCACTGACGTTGAGCGAGCCCGTGGTGGACGCATTGTTCCCGAGGGTCAAGGCGCCCGTAGTGACTTTGGCACCGCCCTGGATGTTTACGGTGCCGTTGCTTCCCGCCGTGTCTCCGATGATGGATGTCGCCCCGCTGACATTACTAAGCAGTCATTAATATAGACTACACATTTATTTTATGCCATATTCTTAACCATGGCAAAAATTGACGGTCGTACTCTTGATCATAAAACCAACGAACACCTTCGCAGGCAGGCAGTGGATCGTGTAGTCAATGGAGGAGAGAGCCCCAGTGAGGTGATGCGCTCGATGGGTTTGTGTAGAACTACGATCTATCGTTGGCTCAGGGCCTTTGAAGAAGGAGGGCCAAGGTCACTGGATTCGAGGACTGCTTGCGGTCGGCGTCCCAAACTCACCCAGAAGCAGATTGCGAAAGTGAAGTCTTGGATTGTGGGCAAGGATCCACGGCAATACGGATTCGACTTCGGTCTATGGACCCGTAGGATTGTTGCCGATCTTATTGAGACGAAGTTTGGAGTTCAACTTGGGCTAACTGCGGTGGGGAAAATGTTGGCTAAATTGGGTATAACGCCTCAGAAGCCGCTTCGCAGAGCCTACGAACGTGATCCGGAGCAGGTTACCCGGTGGCTGAAACAGGATTACCCAAAGCTGCGCACAAGGGCACGGAAACTGGGTGCGACGATATTTTTTCTTGATGAGGCTGGTTTCAGTTCTGAGCCTTCGCTTGGTAAGACCTACGGACTGAAGGGACAGACTCCAATTGTCGAAACCACTGGCCAAAGACAAAAGGTCAGTGCAATTAGTGCAGTCAGTGCCAAAGGCGGTTTCTGGTCAAAGGTCTATACAGGAATGCTCAATGCGACAAGATTCGTGGAATTTCTGAAGGATTTCAGACGAGGAGGAAGAGGAAAGGTCTTTCTTGTTGTCGATGGACACCCCAGCCACAAGGCCAAGATGGTACAGGAGTATGTCAAAAGCACCAAAGGAATGCTCGAACTACACTTTCTGCCGCCTTATGCACCGGATCTAAATCCGGATGAATTCGTATGGCAATACGCCAAGACCAATGGCGTAGCCAAAAAACCTTTGAAGAAGAATGAATCACTGAAGGAGAGAGTTGTGCAAATACTGACACAAATCAAAAAAACCTCAGCCCTTGTAAGATCATTCTTTGGCGCACCAACTGTAGTCTATGCTAAGGACTACTGAGTAAGTTCGGTGCTGCTCCCTGTGATCGTCATGATTCCGGTGTTGCCATCGGAGCCGACCAGAAAGTTGCTTGCCTGGGCGGTTCCTGAGTTCAGGGTCAGTCGTGGTGTTGCTGCCGCCGGGGTATTGACTCCTCCCACGGTGATGCCCTGGACCAGGGAGAAGGTGTTGGCATTGCCGACATTAAATGTAACATCGCCGTCCCTTATGGCTGAGGATTGGGCGTTTTGTGACCCATTGAAGTTTACGGTATAGGTGGAATCGAGGGCGAAGAAAAGAGGGTCGGTGCCACCCGGTACACCGATGGGTGTCCAGTTTGTGTCCAAGTCGTAGGAACCTCCAGAACTGTTGTCCCAGCTCCGATTGGTCTGTGCCGCAACAGGCAGGGTCATTATCATAGCTAGTAATGACAGGGTGGATAACTTGTTTATAGCTTTTTTATACTTTTTCATGGTGTCATCTTTGTTTGAGGATTATGGGTAATTGATTTGTGTCACGGAAATTTATGGCGTGGGTTTGGCCGGGGTAAAAAATTGCGACGGTGTAAAGGCGGCGTAGGGCATAACATGACCATCAATCCATGCACCGTCGGAATTGATAAGTCCGCTCGATGTATATAACCACAAGCCGTCCGCCTCCTCGATGGTGAAACGGATGGGTGTGTTCCAGTTGCCATGGACATGACCCTGTTCCGTTTTGCGGAAAGCTTCGCTGCCGTCGGGACGGTAGACGGTATGAGTCCGGT
>JBJHBN010000462.1:0-2426 GCA_050485505.1 Opitutales bacterium
ATCTGAAAAGCGGGGCTGGGTTGAGCACACCGATACAGTTGATAGCCAGCGTGTGATGCTGACCGCAATTTTGCCACTGAATGAAATCCTGGTCGATTTTAACGATCGGCTGAAGAGCATTACCCGTGGGTATGGTTCGATGGATTATGAGTTCATCGAATATCAGGAATCGAAGCTGGTGAGGCTGGACATCATGGTCAATGCGGAGCCGATCGACGCATTTTCGAGCATTGTGCATGTCGATAAGGCCGACTCCAAGGGGCGTATGCTGTGTGCGAAACTAAAGGAGATCTTACCTCGGCAGATGTTCAAGATCGCCATTCAGGCCGGGGTGGGGGGCAAGGTGATTGCCCGCGAAACCATCAGTGCTCTGCGCAAGGATGTGACGGCGAAGTGCTATGGCGGAGATATTTCCCGGAAACGGAAACTGCTCGAAAAGCAGAAAGAGGGCAAAAAGCGTATGAAGCAGATCGGCAAGGTATCGATCCCGCAGGAGGCTTTTGTCGATGTTCTAAAAACCTGATTAGGAAAATTTATCTGTGATTGCTTTGTTCAGCTCCCGCCGCAAGGTCCGCCGTCAGGCGGAGGATTGGATTCGCCTGGCCCGTAAGGTCGAGGATTACCGTCGGGATATTTTGCCGCCGGACGACCTGAGCGCCCTGCAGAAGGCCCGCGCTGAGCTGGAAACGCTGCACAAGGACAAGGCGACGCCTTCCGAACAGTTAAAAAAAGCCTGGGAACGTCTGGACGCGCCCTTGAAGCGCTGTGGTGGCAGCTTTTATCCCCGCACCTTCTGGGCTGAAAATGTCGAGATGCTGCTGGTGGCGGCGATCATCGTTATCGGCATCCGCAGCTTTTTTATTCAACCTTTTAAAATCCCGACCAATTCCATGTATCCGACCTACAATGGGATGACTGCGGTGATTCACGAGGAACCGGAGGCTGCTCCCGGGCAAATTGCACGGGTTGCCAGGTTCTTGAGTTTTGGCGCGAGCCGTTACGAGTTGGTGGCTCCGGTTTCGGGGGATCTGGCGTTTTCACCGGTTCCGCGTGCGGTGCCGGGGCGGCGCTTTGGCTTTTTCCCGACGACCCTGGCGCGCTACACCTTTTACGTCGGCCGCGATGCCGTGCATCTGGATGTACCAATGGATTTCGACGTAACACCGATTTTTAACGCATTTCTGGAGAATGGCCGTGAACCCGGCATGCTCGCCGATGGCACCCGGGTCTTGCGCAATGGACAGCGGGTGGAGCGTGGCGAGACCTTTTTGTCCTTCGACCTGATGACCGGGGACCAATTGTTTGTGGACCGGATGTCCTATCACTTCGTTCGGCCCAAAATGGGTGACCCTTTTGTTTTCCGCACAGACAACATTGAGCACATGGCTGCTGACCATCGCGGAAAGTATTACATCAAGCGTGTCGCCGGCACCCCAGGCGACCGCATCGAATTTGATCCACCGGCACTTTTGCGCAACGGCGAGCCCGCTGACGGTGCCCGTGCCTTTGCCCTTAACGCTGCCCAGGAAGGGCGTTATCCGGGCTATGTCACCGTGTCCGATTCACGTGCAATTGCATCGGGCGAACGGCCGGTTGATGTTCCCGAAAGCCATTACTTCGCCCTCGGCGACAATTCACCCAACAGTCTCGACAGCCGCATGTGGGGCTTTGTCCCCGAGGGCGAAATCGTCGGCCGGGCGATATTCATATATTATCCGTTTACCAGCCGCTGGGGTATCTCGCGCTGAAGAAGTGAGCTGGAATTAGTTTCCGCCCTCAGGACGAGTGTGGCTACGTGGCTACAGCGGTAGAGTTTTGGAACTTAAATGTGGTGGTCCATACAGCCCGCGGGGTTGTCGGGGGCTTTGCCGACGACTTTAGCCGGGACGCCGGCGACCGTGGTGTGGGCGGGGACGGGGTCTAGGACAACGCTGCCAGCGCCGATTTTGGCGCACATGCCGACTTCAACGTTGCCGAGTATCTTGGCGCCGGCACCGATGAGGACGCCTTGGCGGATTTTTGGGTGGCGGTCGCCACGGACTTTACCGGTGCCACCGAGTGTTACCTCGTGAAGGATGGAAACGTTGTCCTCGACGACAGCCGTCTCGCCGATAACGATGCTGGTAGCGTGGTCGACCAGAATTCCAGCGCCAATGCGGGCGGCAGGGTGGATGTCCACGGTAAATACTTCGGAAATCTGGCTCTGCAGATACAGGGCCAGGGCCCGGCGACCCTGACACCAGAAATGGTGAGCAATGCGATAGGCCTGCAGTGCGTGGAAACCCTTGAAGTAGAGCAGGGCGGTCGAATACAGGCTGACCGCGGGGTCTCGCTCACAGGTGGCCTGCAGATCACGGGTAACGCGGTCTATGATGGTGTCGTTTTCCCGCAGTGCCTGACTGAACAGCCCTTTCAGGGTACTGGCA
>JBJHBN010000462.1:2436-3095 GCA_050485505.1 Opitutales bacterium
GTCCTCACGGTTGTTGTTCCAGAGTTGGTGGGCGATGCGGTAGGCGGTCATTGCCTGAAAGCCCTTGAAGTAGAGCACCGGAGCAAGGTAACCGCGGCTGGCGGGGTCGCGCTGGTCGAAGGCAAGTATATCCCGGCGGGCGTCGTTGCCGATCTTGGGGACCGCTTCCATAATCTCCTGAAAGAGGTCGTGCCAGTAGGGTTCGCTGACGGCATGCTGGCCCAGCTTGCGTGACAAGCGGTGGGCGAGGGAGGCTTCGAGGGTTTCGCAGTCGAGAATGTTCTGTTCAATGAGTTCGGCCAGCACCGGTTCGTGTGCGGCCGCGCGCTCGGCTTCTTCTCGAAGTTGTCGCCAGACGGGATCGGTCATCATGGAAGAGAAACTATGCCTGCATGTGCTGGCTCGACAAATGAAATTCGTTAAAAAAGAAAGCTTTGCGGGAATTTGCATTTGGCTGACGGCTCATATACTTTGAATTGTTCATTTCTTGCATCCTAAATCATTGATCCATGAAACGTTAAGTATTATGAAAAAATTGTTCACTCTTGGACTCGCCTTTCTGGCCATCACTGGCATCGCAGTGGCACAGGTTAACAATGGGGATCCCGCTCCCAACTTTACCCTCACCGATATGGAGGGCAATACGCACAGCCTTGAGG
>JBJHBN010000463.1:0-3081 GCA_050485505.1 Opitutales bacterium
GGATATCCACAAGCGATTTTTGCTGGCTGGGTCGGACATCATCGAGACGAACACTTTCAATGCCAACCGGATTTCCCAGGCTGATTACGCTCTTGAAGAGTCGGTGGACGCATTGAACAAGGCTTCGGTGGAAGCTGCCCGACGGGCAGTGGCAGCGGTTGAAAAGGAACAGCCAGGCCGCACGGCCTGGGTAGCGGGGGCAATCGGGCCAACTAACCGTACGGCTTCGCTGTCTCCGGATATCAACCGTCCAGAATACCGAGCGGTGACCTTTAACGAGTTGCGTGAAATTTATGCAGAGCAGATACGCTCCCTGATCGCGGCAGGGGTAGACTTGCTGATGATCGAGACGATTTTCGACACCTTGAATGCCAAAGCGGCGATTTTTGCTGCTGAAGAGGTATTCGAGGAGCTGGGGTTCAAGGTGCCGATCATGCTGTCGGTGACGATTACTGACGCCTCCGGGCGCACCTTGTCAGGGCAGACAACCTCGGGCTTCTGGGCATCGGTCGCACACGCCAATCCCATTTCTGTGGGCATCAACTGTGCCTTGGGTGCCGAAGACATGCGACCTTACATTCAGGAGCTTTCCAAACTGGCGCCGTGTTTCACGAGCTGCTACCCGAATGCAGGCCTGCCCAATGCTTTCGGTGAATACGACGACACACCAGAGCACATGGCCAAGGTGCTGAAAGAATTTGCCGAAGAGGGCTGGCTGAACATTGTCGGTGGTTGCTGTGGTAGCCGTCCGGAACACATTGCGGCCATCGCCAAGGCGCTGTCTGTTTGCAAACCGCGTAAACCCGCCGGAAGGGAGAGGGCTTCGGTCTACAGTGGTCTGGAAGCCTTTCGTCTGGAGCCAGGGCAGAATCCCTTCTTCATGGTCGGGGAGCGGACGAATGTGACGGGCTCTCCGCGCTTTAAGCGTCTGATCAAGGAAGACAATTTCGATGCAGCCCTTGAGGTGGCTCGCCAGCAGGTGGACAACGGGGCCAACATGATCGACATCAATTTCGACGAGGGCATGTTGGAGACGGAAGAGTGCATGCGTCACTTCCTCAACCTGATTGCATCCGAGCCGGATATTTCGCGGGTTCCGATCATGATCGACTCCTCGCGCTGGTCGGCACTTGAGGTTGGCTTACAGTGCACTCAGGGCAAATCGGTGGTGAACTCAATCAGCTTGAAGGAGGGTGAAGAGGCCTTCCTGCACCAAGCGAAGCTGGTTCGCCGCTACGGGGCTGCGGTTGTTGTGATGGCCTTCGATGAACAGGGTCAGGCGGTGACGCGTGACGAAAAGGTGCGGATTTGTAAGCGTGCCTATGACTTGTTGACGAAGAAAATTGGTTTCCCTGCCGAGGACATTATTTTCGACCCGAATGTGCTGACTGTTGCCACGGGCATGGACGAGCACAACAACTACGGGGTGGATTTCATCGAGGCGGTTGCCGAGATTAAGAAGCAGTGCCCAGGTGCCCGGGTCTCCGGTGGTCTTTCGAATGTGTCATTCTCTTTCCGCGGAAATAATGTGGTGCGGGAAGCCATGCACTCGATCTTCCTTTACCACGCGATGAAGGCTGGACTGGACATGGCCATTGTGAATGCTGGGATGCTTGGTGTTTACGATGACATAGAACCGAAGCTCAAGGAATACATCGAAGATGTGATTCTCAACCGCCGAGAAGATGCCACAGACCGTTTGATTGAACTGGCTGACAGCTACAAGGATCAGAAGGGTAAACAAACGGAAAAGCAGAAGCTCGAATGGCGCGATAAACCGGTCGCCGAACGTTTGGCACACGCGATCCGCCACGGGATTGTGGACTTTATCGACGAGGATACGGAAGAGGCGCGGCAGAACTTCGGCCGACCACTTGAGGTCATCGAAGGCCCTCTGATGGACGGCATGAAAATTGTTGGTGACCTTTTCGGAGACGGTAAGATGTTCCTGCCCCAGGTGGTTAAGAGCGCCCGTGTCATGAAAAAATCCGTCGCCTACCTGACTCCTTTCATGGAAAAGGAAAAAGAGGGGCAAGCGAAGAAAAAGGATGCTGGTTCAATTCTTTTGGCAACGGTGAAGGGCGATGTGCACGACATCGGTAAGAATATCGTTGGCGTGGTGCTGTCTTGCAACAATTACACCGTGCACGACATGGGTGTAATGGTTCCCTGCGACAAAATCCTCGAAAAGGCAAAGGAAGTGGAGGCCGATATAATAGGCCTTAGCGGACTAATTACTCCATCATTGGATGAAATGGTGCACAATGCCAAAGAGATGGAGCGCATCGGTCTGGATATTCCCTTGCTGATCGGTGGCGCCACAACTTCGAAAGCTCACACTGCGGTAAAGATAGCGCCGGAGTATTCAGGGCCGACGGCACACGTTATCGACGCCTCCCGGGTTGTAGGAGTTTGCTCGAAACTCTTGAGCGAAACCCACGGCAAGGAAGCACGCAAGGAATACGCTGAAGAGAACCGGAAATGGCGTGAGCGGCACGCCAAGAGCCGTCAGCAGAACTTGAAAATGCTTTCCTACGCGGAAGCGGAAGAGCGACGTTTCCAACTGGACTGGTCCAAGGAGGCCATTCCTGAGCCGACGCTCACTGGTCTGCATACAGATACGGTGAAAGTGGAGGACCTGGTTCCCTACATCGACTGGTCGCCCTTCTTCTGGGCCTGGGAACTGAAGGGTGTTTATCCGGCAATTCTCAATCACAAGCGACACGGCGAAGAGGCAACAAAGCTGTTCAAGGAAGCTCAGGAGTTGCTCGACCGTATAATCAAGGAAGAGCGCTTCAATCCGAAGGGTGTCTGGGCTCTGTGGCCAGCGAACTCGTTGGACGGCCACACTGTGGAGGTCTACTCCGACAAGGACCGGGCCGAGGTGGTCGGGCGTTTCCATTTCCTCCGTCAGCAGAAGGAGAAAATGCGCAATGATGAGGCGCCTTATTACTCCTGTGCGGACTTTATTGCGCCCAAGGCATCCGGACGTCTCGACTACATTGGCGGCTTCGCGGTGACAACTGGACCCGAGGTGGAGACCTGGGCCAAGACCTTTGAGGAAGACAACGACGACTACAC
>JBJHBN010000464.1:0-3077 GCA_050485505.1 Opitutales bacterium
ATGGACTGGGATTTCAGGGCGGAAGGGACCGATGTCCTTGATCCATTTTCCATTGCTCCAGGCGTTTGTCTGGAGGGCAAGAGGTACCACGGGGACATTCGCCTTGCGGGCAAGTTTAACGCCAATGGAATTGAATTGGCTGGGGTCGAAGTTCGCTGTACGGGTCGTTTGGGGAAAGACGATGACAGAACGTCCCGCAGCCAGTTGTTCGCAGCCACCATCTAGAACAGTTCGCAGATCTTCGCGTGGATTGTTACGCCCGACTACGATCGGCTGCTGGTGAATCATGATGTGTTTGAAAACCGGAATCTCCACCAGCGATTGTTTGACCACGAAGCAGATTCGACGGAAGGGCAGGAGGATGGCGGGCAGGATGAAGGTTTCGGCCGTGCTCATGTGGTTGCCTATGAAAACACAGGGCCGCTCCAGCTCGGCGACATGCTCGGTGCCTTCAATTTGTATCCGGGCACCACAGTTTTCCATAGCTCGGATAATGTCTGTGCTCGCTTGGCGAAATTCCGTTTCATCGAACTGCCCTTTGCGAGAACGATGGGATGCTGAGAATACTATCGGCGTCACGCGGCGGTAAAACCCAAGGCTGGGAAAGCTGCGGCTAAACCAACCCGGACGCGTCTGTTCTGTGCAATAATTACCAATGGGCAGAGAGTCTTTCGATGAAAGCATGAAAAATATCTGAAATTCGAAATGTCCAATGAGCGAGCAAATTCACGCGCTTCTTTTGGGAATATCGGGAGTTTTATGGATAAATTCGTTGCAATTTCTGTCCATATTGAGATTTTGGCATGGCTCATGCTTAAAGTGTTTCAGTTGTTTCAATAGTCGATTCGGTCTCAGTTTGAATCGAGTGTTGCATCGCAATTAACCCAAAGAGAAGATCAAACCATTATGCCTAGTTATAAATTAGAATACATTTGGCTCGACGGTTACCAGCCGGTGCCAAACCTCCGCGGAAAAACCCGCATTGCCCATGAAGAGCCCAAGTCTGTGGCTGATTTGCCCGAATGGGGCTTTGATGGCAGCTCCACGCTGCAAGCGGACGGAAGCGATTCGGACTGTATCCTGAAGCCTGTTGGCCTCTATCCGGATGCTGGCCGCAAGAATGCCTTCATCGTCATGTGTGAGGTCATGCTGCCGAACGGAGAACCGCACCCATCCAATTTCCGTGCGACCATCATTGACGATCCGAACGCATGGTTCGGTTTCGAACAAGAGTATTTCATGATGCAGGGTGGACGCCCGCTCGGATTCCCTGAGTTCGGGTTCCCCGGACCGCAAGGTAAATATTATTGCGGCGTCGGTTATGAGAATGTTGGCAATGTTGCCCGCACGATTGTCGACGAACACCTCGACTTGTGCTTGGCCGCTGGTATCAACCATGAAGGCATCAATGGCGAGGTCGCCAAGGGCCAGTGGGAATTTCAGATATTCGCCAAGGGTTCCTGCAAGGCCGCGGACGACATCTGGGTTGCCCGCTACCTCTTGCAACGCCTCTGTGAGAAATTTGAAATCAGCATTGAGTACCACTGTAAGCCGATCAAGGGCGACTGGAATGGCTCCGGCATGCACGCGAATTTCTCGACAAAGTTTATGCGGGAAACCGGTGGCAAGGATTACTTCCTCAAGCTGATGGACGCCTTTGAAAAGAACCGTGACGAGCACATCGCCGCCTATGGTCCGGACAATCATCTGCGCCTGACCGGTCTGCACGAAACGCAGTCGATCGATAAGTTCAGCTGGGGCATTGCCGACCGTGGCGCTTCGATTCGCGTTCCGCACTCATTCATCAAGAACGGCCATAAAGGCTACCTCGAAGACCGTCGTCCGAATGCACAGGGAGATCCGTATAAGATCGCCGCTCGCATTCTCAAGACGATTGACGAAGTGCCGACTGCCTAAGTTTTTTTCTTAACAGTTCTATTCGTATGCAGGCGTCCTTCCTTCCCGGGAGGACGCCTTGTTATTTTCTGTTCAGGCTCTTTACAGCAGCCCCGAATGGCGCAGAATGCCAGAGTATGAGTGACACTTCGAATTTGGGCCCAACCGGGGAGATCTGCCGGGACCTGCCTTCAGCCTACATCCCGCATTCAGCGACCGGACTACTGCACCTGCCGCGTTTTATTGCAAAGATCCGCAAGCACCTGAAGGGTGAGTTGCCAAAGTCCTATCAGCGCAATTTTTGTCGTGGATTCGACCGCTTCCTCTGCCTTCATCTTGGCATAGACCCGGATCAGATAATCGAGGCGGTTCGCGAATCCGGCGACGATGCAGCGGCTTTGGACGAGCGCCTGAAGGCGCTCTTTCCCCAGGATTTAAGAGTGCATGCCTGGAACAGGGAGCTGGTGCAGAAGGGCATGAGTGAGATGGGCCGTGAAGCCCTCCAGGAGGCCAAGGAGAAAATGGGCGCTGGAGACCGCAGGGACCTCATCTCCTTCGCAGACATGATTGATTTTGATGAAGGCCGGATTCAGTAGCGGAAAAAACTTTATGGTCACACCACTAGGTTTTCACACAGAGTGCTTGACACTCATGCGAAAGCTTTGATTCTTTCCGAGCTTTCTGGTTGTGGCAGGGTAGCTCAGTTGGTTAGAGCGGAGGACTCATAAGCCTCAGGTCGCCGGTTCAATCCCGGCCCCTGCTACCATTTTTAGCCGGAGGTATTATTCCGTCTTCTCCATCAAAATAGATTGGACATTAGCCGGTAGACCTTCAAATTCATCGATTATTATGGCAGAGGATCATTACCGCGAGTTTATCGGCAAAAAGCACATTGTACTCAGTGTGGTGCTTGCTTTGATTTTCTGGGTGGCTTTCACCCGCATGTTGGTCCCTTTTGTGCCGGCCCAAAGCTTGAGCTGGCAGTACATCTGGTCTGGTTTTACCGCACTGTGCCTGACAGGTGTTTTTTACGTAGCCATCCACATGTTTATGCTGGTTGCTGGAGAACAGCGCCGCAACCGCTGATATCCCCTCAAGGCCCTCTATGGGATTTTATTATGAAAGGGTGATCCGGCCCCTGCTCTTCAGGCTGGATCCAGAAAAGGCGCACGACATTGGCG
>JBJHBN010000465.1:0-3073 GCA_050485505.1 Opitutales bacterium
GGGCTGATCCGTAGCCATGGTGGTGTGATTCGTATTGAAGATGCACCGCTGGGTGGCGCCCGTTTTCTAGTGAGGCTGCCTCTTGCGGAGAAAAAAGCGCGCAAATGAATAAAGTCCGCATATTGGTGGTCGACGATGAAGAAGGCATGCTGGAGGTCTGCGAAGACATTCTCAGTGAGCTGGAGGCTGTCGAGGTGGTAACTGAGCAGGACTCAATGAAGGCGGCGAAGCTTTTGGGAAAAGAGACCTTTGACCTGTTGATCACGGATATCCGTATGCCGAGGATGGACGGTGTTGAGTTGTTGCGTAAGGCACGTGAATTGGATGCGAATCTGGTCGCCTTGATTCTCACCGCTTATCCGAATGTGGAGACGGCGGTCGAGACAATGAAACTGGGAGCGGTGGATTATATTACCAAACCTTTTCTGCCGGACGATCTGTTGGCGACGGTTCGGCGTTTGGTTGAGGGGCGCCAATTACGCGAGGAGAACGCGCTACTGCGCCGACAGGTGGAGCGGCGCTATGCCTTTGGAGAAATGTTGGGGAAGAGCCTGCCCATGCAGAAAGTGTTTCAGACCATTGAGCACGTGGCAGAGACAGATGTGGATGTATTGATCACGGGTGAAACTGGAACTGGAAAAGAATTGGTTGCACGGAGTCTGCACCAGCGCAGCAAACGCAGTGAAGGGCCTTTTGTTCCGGTCGATTGCGGAGCCATTCCGGAAGAGTTGATGGAAAGCGAGTTTTTTGGTCACGAGAAAGGTGCTTTCACCGGGGCACAGACTCGTAGTTTAGGGCTGATGGAATATGCCGACGGGGGCACGTTTTTCCTTGATGAGGTGGGTCAGTTGCCATTGCGGTTGCAAGTGAAATTGCTGCGTGCGCTGCAGGAACGGCGGATTCGCAGGGTGGGGGGCACGGCTGAGATTGAGGTCGATGTGCGTGTGATCGCCGCTACTTCGCTGGACCTGGATAAAGAGATGAACGAAGGCCGCTTCCGCCTCGATTTTTATCACCGAATTCACGTTGCCCATCTTGAACTTCCTCCACTGCGAGAGCGCGAAGGTGACATTCCTTTTCTGGCTGGGTTGTTTCTGGATCGCTTGAAAAAGGAGATGGGGCGTGACGGTGTGGAGCTTTCTGACGAAGCGATTGAGGTGCTGTCGTGTTACTCATGGCCGGGCAATGTCCGTGAGTTGCAGAATGTTCTGAAACGGACCCTGGCGATGTCGCGCAGTTCAACTATTACGCCTGAGGAGTTACCCGACGATGTGGTTGCCGAGGCTGGTGTTGTATCACCCGAAAAGGATGAAGGTTTTTTTGCCCAGCGTGAACGAAGAGTGGCATTGTTTGAGAAGGAGTATTTGAGTAAGCTGCTGAGCAGCTGCGAGGGTGATGTCACGCGGGCGGCTGTGCAGTCAAAGTTGCCCCGGGGTACGCTCTATCGCTTGTTGAAGAATCATGCGATCGATCCGGCCGATTTTCGCGGCTGACCTGAATGTCTGGCTTACGTTAAAATGAAATTGGCGGTCTTGGGGTTTGCTTCAGGGATTTGCAAAGGAGAAGCTACAGTCACTGAGCTGAATTTTGGTTGCTGAGAACTCAAACCCCTTTGAATCCCGATGAATATCCTGCAGACGATAGATTACGTGGTGATCGCATTGTATTTCGTTTTGATGCTGGCGATTGGCTTTTACTTTCTGAACCGGCTGACAACGACTAAGGACTACTTTGCCGGCGGCAATAAGATCCCGTGGTGGACTTCGGGGGTTTCGCTGTACATGACCAATTTCAGTGCCTGGATATTTGCCGGGGCAGCGGGGTATGTTTATTTTACCGGTTATTTTGCACTGATCCACTTTTTGCTGATGGCCGTCGCCTATTACCTCGGCTCTCAGCTCACTGCCGCCCGCTGGCGTCGGAGTCGGGTTATTTCTCCGGTCGAATACACCAACATTCGTTACAACCTTACCACTCAGCAGCTTTTCAGTTACTGCATTGCCCTGGTCTTTATACTCTCCGCCGGGGTGCAATTGGCCGCCATCGGGCGCCTGCTGGCACCTACCCTGGGACTGGATGTCAGTCTGATCATTATAGGGGTCGGGCTGATCATTCTTGCCTACACCTTTTCAGGTGGTTTGTGGGCGGTGAATATCACAGACTTTGTTCAGTTTGTGATACTGATGGCCGTGAGTGTGGTCATCGTCTTTTTGAGTCTTGGTCTGGTAGGTGGACCCGTGGAGCTGGTGCGCAATTTGCCGCCATTGTCGATGAATCACGTTTACAACAATGTGCATTACGATGGGCACTACCTGATAGGTTTGTTGTTGATTACCACGGTTGGCGTAGCTGCCGGTGGTGCGCAGCGTTTTTACAGTGTGCGTGATGAGAAGTCGGCCAAGAAGGTAGGCAAGTTGGCTGCGGTTCTGTTTCTGACCTTTCCCTTTATATTTGGCGTTCCACCTTTGGTTGCTCGGGTGCTGTGGCCGGACCTGTCGGTGGTGCCCTTTTTCGAGGGGCAGTTTCAGCCCATGGACTTGGTGTATCTGGCCGTCAGTGTGGAAGTTCTGCCCGCTGGCTTGATTGGCGTCTTTGTCGCGGCATTGCTGGCGGCGACTATGAGTGCGTTGAGTTCGGTCTACAACCTGATCTCGTCGATCATTGTGCGCGACATGTATAAAGACGCGTTCAATCCGCGGGCCTCTGATCAGCTGATCTTCCGCCTGGGTCGCTACGCCACTATCGGACTTGGATTGGGCACGATAGTCCTGGCGTTGGTTTTCGTGCATAGTGAAACGGGTATCTTCAATATAATGATGGCCTTTTTTACCCTCTTGAACCTGCCGACCTCCATTCCGATTGCCTTTGGTCTGATTTTTAAATGGATTCCGCGCTGGGGCGCTTTCGGATCTCGGAATACCAGTCCGACAGGCCGGGCAGGGCGGCTTTCCAGTTGCTGTCGCCGAACCGGAACTCCAGTTGCCCCAGCATGCACGCCATGCCGACAAGGCCTATCGCGACGCGCTCCGCGGCAACCTCGTCTGCATCGACCTCGATACTAGCCAGACCCTAG
>JBJHBN010000466.1:0-3068 GCA_050485505.1 Opitutales bacterium
CCATGTGCTGCTTCTCAAAGTCCCTCCAGAAAGGCAGGCCATCGACCAGCCGGGAGGTGCAATGGTAGGCCATCTCCTGGCCCGGACACTTGATGCGGGGCATTCGCATGCGCAAACGTTCACCTGACGGTTCCCGAATGTCAAAGCTAATCTTTTCAAGGTTTGCTCTTATTGAAGGGAAGTCGAAAAAACAGGGTGCCTGGCACCAAGGAAACGGGGAGAAGGCGTATCCGTGGAAACCTAAAAATAGCGTGCCTGGCACCAAGAAATTGGATGCACAATCAGGTGCCTGGCACCGTATCGGGACAGCGAGCAAGCTTGATTTTAGGGAAAAAGGGGGCTGAGGTAGATGTCTGGACCAGGGCTGGATGTTTGTCTGGTGGACGGTACCAGAAAAAAACTGGTTGGAATGGTGGTATGGCTAGATGTCCAAGACCACTTTTGTTGAAATCGCGATATTGTAAATTATCTGGCTTAGGTCGCGGGCGAGGGTGAGGAATTTGGTGTCGACGCGGGGGAGGACGAATATTTCATCGCCGGGATTCAGGCGGACGCCGCCGCTGGAGAAGCGCGTGGAGGTTCGCTCGATTTCGCCGTTGAGGCGCATTACAATGACATTGCGGCGGTCGGCGTTGCGGGTGAATCCGCCTGCGCGTTCGACGTAGGTGCGGAGTGAAGCGCGGTCTTTGTGTATCTGTGTGTTGGGAAAGTAAACTTCGCCGTGTACCATCACCGTATTGTTGTCCGGCGGGATCACGATGCGGTCGCCTTCCTCAAGATAAATGGAGTTCCAGTCCTCACCCGCAGACAATACGACTTGACCGGTGGGTTCGAGGTCGCGTGCACGGTCGATGAATTTCAGAAGGAGGTCTGCTTCGGTTGATCGAATACGGGCTTCTTCGGCGCTTACAGAGCGGGCACTCAGCACGCTTTGCTCAAGACGATCCAAGGATTGGTTTATCATCTCCCGCTGGCGTTCGGCGACGCTGCGACGGTAGAGGCGCATGGCATCCCCGCGTGAACGCTCGCTAAGATTGATGCGGCTGGCGACGTCGCTGAGGCGGGAGCCGTAAGGTAGGACTTCGTGGCGGGTGCCTATATGCTCTCCTTCAATGCGAACGAGAATGGTGCCCTGCGTACGGTCGGCGTCGACGATGACCTGATCAGTAGGGTGCAAAGTGACTTCATTCAGATCATCCAAGGAATGGAATTCGGTTTCGGATTGGACTCCGGTACGGCGTTGTACCACGACGTGGGTTGCGCGCGCGCTTGGGTGGGCGTAGTCGAGGGCACGGACTGCCGGGATCGGTTCTTCGGTGAATTCAAACTGGAAGGGACGCAGGACTTCACCAGTGATCTGGACTACGTGCTGGATGGGGCCGACGAAGATTACGTCGCCATCGCGCAACTGGGTGGTCGGCAGCTTGCCATGCAGCAGAAAGTCATACAGATCAATTTCTGCGGTCAGCTGGTCTTGGCGCATGACGCGAATGTCGCGGAGGCTGCCACGCTTGAAATCAATGCCTCCGGCCTTGTTGAGGTAGTTGAGTATAGAGTCGGATGCTAGGCCTCCGTAGAGCCCTGGTTTTTCGACGAAGCCGCTGACGTAGACCTGAACGGGCTGGCTGGCTTCTAGGTTTGCATAGAGGCCGACATTTTCCCGGTATACCTGTTTGACTCGGTCCTCTATGTGCTGATTCAGGTTTTGATTCCGAACGCCTAGCACGTTCACCGGACCGACTTCTGGAATGAAAATATTCCCCTGAGCATCGACGGTGAGTACTTCGTTGAAGGACAGTGCGCCCCAGGTGTTGATTTTGATGCGGTCACCGACCGCTATCTGGTAATCTGGGTTGAATCCGCTGAATTGGGTTTCGGCTCGGTCAGGGCCAAACAGGTTTTGGCCAAAGACGGGAGCACCGCTCGGGTTGACATCCGCAGCTGGGAGCGTGGTGGCGACCAGGAAGGCGAACAATGGTAAAAGGAAATTCACGGTTTTCATGGACGGTGATCGTTGATAACGGACAGCACGAGGCGGCCGATGGCATAAGAAAGAGTGAGGACCAGCAGAGAGCTGAGCAATATATAACCCTTGCGCGGATAGGCGGGCGCCATGGGCAGCGCGGGGCGTTGGATGGCCACGAGGTTTTTCAGTTGTTGTGAGGCCTCCAATCGCGTGGCCTCCAACGATGCGTAGGCAGAGGTGAAAGCCTGCATGGCAAAATCGTTGTCTATCTGGTAGTTTTGGTATTCGAAAATGAGTTGATTGAGGCTTTCCTGGTCTCCGGTGAGGCGCCCTTTCTCCTCTTGGATCTGCTGCTCCAGTCCGCGAATCTGCGCCCGCAGTGTGAAGACCTGGTGGGCATCATCGGTGAGGTAGCTACGCAATCGCGTCAGTTCTGCTCGCAAGGAGGAAAGCTGGGATTCCAGCGCCGAGATGTTGCCGAAGACAACGGTGGTTTCCTGTTCCGGGTCGACGCTTTTTGCCTCGTTTTGAAAGGCTAGCAGGGCGTTCCGCGTTCCGCGCAAGCGTTCTTCCGAGCGATCCACTTCCTGATATATGAAGTCTATCTGCATGTTGGCGAGGTTTTTGGAAATTCGGTTCACAAAGGCCTCACTCTCTTGAAGGATGAAGGCGTGCACATCGCGTGCGAGTTCCGGATCAAAGGCGCGGAAGCGCAGTGTCACAATCGAGGAGGGGCCTATGCCGGCTTCAACCTGCTTTCGGTAGAACTCAAGGAATTCCTCGTCTGATGCATTTGCCCGAAGACGTGAGTAGGCGTCGAGCTCGCGGTTTGAAAAGGCTTCGCGCAGACTAAAACGTTCGTCGAGTAGCTCCAGCATGTCCTGCGAGCGGATGTATTCGACGATGATGTTGGCATCGTCGTGACTCATGCCGCCGGAACCTGCGCTGAGCAGAGCCGCGAACATCCCGCCGGCCGGTAGGCTGCCACCATTCTCCGCTGACCGGATATAGAATTTGCTCTCGGTTTCATAGCGTCCGCTGGCAAAAACAAAAAGGTAGATAAGCAGGATTGCCATGGGCAAGCCGATGACCAGAAGGGCAG
>JBJHBN010000467.1:0-3061 GCA_050485505.1 Opitutales bacterium
TACCAAAGCAATGGACCTATTGAAATATTATACGAGGGTGGCCGAAGTGCCAGTGGCTTCAGAGAAGCGGGCTGGGACTGGAACCGCCTTCCAGGTGCAACCGGAGTTCACCTTCCTTTCGAGCTGCTCGACAGCCCTCGTAGTGGAACCCTGATGCGCCGGTCAGACGAGACCTTTGCGGGCTCTGCAGTGAGGGATGATAAAGACGGAATTTTCGGAGTGATCCTCCACGAGGACTTTTTCGGTGATGGCCTTCGTGCGCGTAAATCTGTCACCGCTATCGGAGACCTCCTAATAGCGCTTGGCTCCGGGCTCGAATCGACTGACACCGACCATCGCCTGGAAACTGCATTGTTTCAAAATGCCCTGACACATCCAAACCAGCCTCACTTTGCCAATAATACCAGCAATGCTATTACTGGCATGGACATTGATGATCATGTCCAGATAGACAATGGCTATTGGCTGGTCGATACCTTGGGCACGGGCTATTGGCTGAGCCCCGGCTCCGAACTGCGCTGGCACAGGAAGTTTCAGGAGTCACGTCACAACAAAACCCGTGCAGTTACCAACGGACCTTTTGCCACCGCTTGGCTCGACCACGGCAAGGCACCCGACAATGCAACCTATCACTTTATTGTCAGCCCTGGAACAACTCCCCAAGCCATGCAAGAACTGAGCACTGAGATGGCAAATCCAGCAACAGCGCCATATCGGATTCTCGAGCAAAGTCGCAAGTTACACGCAATACAGAGCAACATAGATGGAGCTCTATATATCAGCGCGTTTGAACCGGTCGAGGAGCTGGATATTCCAATGATCGAGTCTATAAACACACCACTTCTGATGGTGGTGGAGACAAGCAATAACCGTATGCACATTGCTGTTACCAATCCGGACCTAAACCCAAGTCCGTCTGGCCACCCACCTGCCCCGGTTGAATTCTCCGTCAAGGGCAGATGGGAGCCGGTTGAGGTTTCCGGGATACTCTATTGGCACGACCAGGGCAACACCACATTGATTGTTCCAACCCGAATGGGTATGACCTACGATCTGGAACTACGCCCCACAGATGCTGAACAGTCACTAATAGACCTCCCTGTCAATGAAAGCATCGAAAGCCCGGTTCTAAAACAAGAAAATCCTGCCAGCCTGGAGCTCTCATGGTCTATTCAAGAAACTTCGGAAGAAAGTCTTGGATGGATAGTTGAGCGAATAACCCCGGGCTCCGGCGGCTTTCAGCCAATCCACATTTTTGACAGAAGTCAGACAAGGTGGGTCGACCCTGAAATGAGTGTGGGACAGTTGGCCGCCTACAGATTGCGTCATTGGAACAGTGATGGCATCAGCGTTGCGGGCAATGTCATCCCTGTTTATCTGGATGCCGGGACACAGCTTTCTTATGACTTTCGTAACCTGGACTCCCTGGATCCACTGTGGGATGCCGGGTGGGATAGCTTTGGCATAAACAACTATGCTGAAGATCTCTACCTGACAAGTGACGGCTTGCGTCTGGTCGATAACGACCCCACCCTTCCTGCTGGTATAACATTGGATTTTCAGCCCGGACCAGTCGGCTCGGTCAGTACAGTCGCTGGAGTTACTGGCTTATCCAACTACCTGGTAAATTTGTCTGTCTCTGATGCTGAAGGACGATTGTCCGAAATCCAATTAACCAGCCGAACCCAAGGTTTCATCGAATCGGGAGATCGAATCGACTTTACCGACAGCAGTTGGGATATCACTGCGGGTCCCCCGAGGCTTCTGCAGATCGAATGGGAGCCACAGAATGAGAACGAGCTTAAGCTGACTACCCGTTATTTTGGTCTTACCGATGACGCCGATCAGGAGTTGACCCGGATAATCCCTCTGAATTCGGCTCCAGAGTCGGTTACTCTTCAGGTTGGGTTTGGTACAGCCGTGGGCCGTAATGGTATAATCCGCTCATTGCAAATAGCGGTTAGCAACCCGAGTGACACCATTCCATGGCACGCCTTTACGACCGCCGAAGGTACTGACTGGAATCTGAGATCCACATCAAATGATTCTTTGATATTAGAATGGGCCTCACAGGTTAGCCCTCTCGATTATGGACTGGAACTACATGCCGAAAAAAGCACCGATTTAATTGAATGGTCCGATGTGGAATTGCTGGAAAACTCTCCAATCCAACTCAGCCTGCCCTCCGGATCAACCCAGCAATACCACCGCTTCCGCTTGGTAAACAATACCGATAACCAGTAAAGAAAGCCTCATCCCATTATTGAACAGGATGAGGCTTTTGAGCGGAAGGATCATTATGATCTTCAAATATTAGAGAAGCGCTTCCTGCTCCCGGGTCCACGTATCCAAAATCTCCAGACCTTGCCGCCATTCAGCTGTATGATTATCGGCCGGCCATAGGTCATTCATTTCATACGGGTCGCTCACGACGTCATACATCTCGTAAAGTCTTCTACCGTCGGGACGGTTTGTAACAATCCATTTCCTCGGCCCCTCAATGTAGGTCGCATGGTAATTATCCTTTGCCCAACCCTGGAAAACAAACGTTGAATCCTTGCCTTTGTCTCCTCGAATAACCGGCACCAAACTCTTCGAGTTTTTTGGATTGGTGCCTGCTATATCCAAAAAGGTATCGTGCAGATCCAAAAGGTTACAAACACGATCGTGGGTCCGCGACTCATCCATCCCACCCGGGGGACAAACAAGCATGGGAATTCTAATAGATGTTTCGTATGGATCCGCCTTACCCAGTAGGCGCCAATTTCCCAGGTGGTCTCCGTGATCTGCGGTGAACACTACCCAGGTTCGCTCTGCATCCTCCCGCATTGCCAGCGCATTGAGAATCCGGCCTACGGCATGATCGATCTGTGAGCAATAACCGTAATACTGAGCCACCATTTTGCTCCACACAGCATCATCCCAAGCTCCCATTTCTCGAACTATCTGAGATTTCAGGGCCTTGAATACTGGAGAATCCTTCACCATATCCCAAGTCGGTGGTAACTCCGCATCGTTCGGATCGTACAGATCCGCCCATGGAAAATCAGTCGTATAGGGG
>JBJHBN010000468.1:0-3040 GCA_050485505.1 Opitutales bacterium
ACCCAAGCCCGATCCAATTTCCACATTGAAGCTAAAGGTGTTGTCCCCGTTGTGAGCTATCGCTTGACCGGATTCTCCGGCGAAATTTCTCAGGATACCGCTACTGTCCCAAGGAGAGGCAAATTCAATCAGCGGATCCGAATATTCCACTTCCGGTGTAAACCCATCCGCACCGTCGAAGGTATACAATACTAATATCGAAGCTGAAGCGACCGCCGGCAAAAGCAGATGAACCGCCAGGCACAGAATTACGTTGAATAGTTTTTTCATCATTTTCTAGCTTTCCTTAGAAGCGTTAGTCATGCAATGAATAAAACTAATTAAAATATAGTAATTTTTGTTCTTTACAGTATACGAAGTTGTTACTCGATTTTTGCGATTAGTCCGTCATTCTACCCCTACCTGTGGTTCCTGCAGGCAATCGACCTCCACCAATGATTCAAAACCGACTCAAAGGCACACAGATGGCTATCACCCTTTGTAAGATGGGGGTTCTGCCGTTGTGGTTTTTGCTGCTTACGGTGATATTCGTCGAGTTTTCCGGGCTGATGGTCTACGAACAAGTCGCGTTTGAGATCTATATGCTCGGTGCAGCGGCTGCATTCTTTCTGCGCTTCAACCGCCCGGATTTTCTGTTTCCCGGAGGCCCCGACCGGCATCATTGGGTTCGGGCGGCACAGGAAAGTAACCGCGAAACATTGATCCTGGCCGGGGTCACCTTCGCTATTGTCTATGCTACCAAAGACAAGGCAATCAGTCGCCAGTTCATAGCATTCTTTTTGCTCAGTTCCTGGTTTGTTATATTCCTGCTCAACCGCTGGCTGCCGCTATTTCTGTCGCGCACCTTTTTCAAGGGAAATGCCCGTATGCAGACGTTGCTGGTTGGATCACCGGAGCGCATCGAACAGCTGGGTAGCTGGATTGAACAGCAGGAAGGGATCGGGATAAAAGTAGTCGGATTTGTCAACTACACCCAGGATGACGCTGAACCAACCCGGTTTCACTTTCTTGGGCTTGCAAAGGACCTGGCAAGCATCCTTCGCGAACATCAAATCCAACAAGTCATTTTGCTGGAGACGCGCAACAGCCGACCGTGGATCCAGAGAGTGCTGGATACTTGTGCGGAGAAGGGCTGCCGTCTGATCATCTACAACTCCTGGCAAGATCTATGCCAGCAACCCCTGATTGCCTTCAATGAAGGGAACCACGCTTTCTACACTCTCAAGGATGAACCCCTTCAAAACCCTATGAACCGGATTGCAAAGCGAATGCTCGATGTGGCAATCGCCCTGCCGGTTTGCCTTTTTGTGCTGCCTCCGCTGGCATTGTGGGTCAAGGTTATGCAATGGTTCCAATCTCCCGGCCCATTGTTGTTCAGCCAGAAGCGCACTGGTATTGAGCAGGTGACATTTGCTATCTACAAATTCCGCAGCATGTACACGAATCCCGAACGCGATGCGACGGAGTCAAAGCAGGCAGAACTCAATGATTCACGTATTTATCCCTTCGGACGCTTTCTGCGCCGTACCAGCCTCGATGAATTCCCCCAATTTTTCAATGTGCTAAAAGGTGAGATGAGTATTGTTGGTCCGCGACCACACTTGATTGCCCACGACGAAGCTTTTGCCCGGCAATTGAAGGTCTACCGTGACCGTCACTTCGCCAAACCAGGCATTACCGGCCTGGCTCAGAACCGCGGATACAGGGGCGAAATTCGCAGTCCTGAGGAGATCCAAAACCGGATTGAACTGGATCTGGACTACATCCATCATTGGAGCCTCTGGTTGGATCTGGGCATTATTATCCGCACCTTCTGGCAGGTCTTCCGCCCGCCGCCTTCCGCCTACTGAAATAAGTGCTCGCGCCCGTTGAACCTTAAAGCTCAAATTAGCTGTCATTATGGCTGCTAAAAAAAATATTTGGGAAGAGCTTCTGAAGTCCGGCTTCAAGAAGATCGACGGTGACATGCAGTTTCTGGCCTTGTGCCTGAAGGAGGTGCTACAGGAGCTTGGCGAAACGGAGCTGGCGGGCTTGTTCAACGAGCAGGGTCAACCCAACCTTCAAGGGCGTCTGCCGGCACGCGGCACACAAGTTATCTCCATCTATTTTCAGCTGCTTAATTTGGTTGAAGAGAATGCAGCCCATCAGGTGATGCGAGCCCGTGAGAACAGCCGATCCGGAATTCGCGAGCCAGGGCTTTGGAGTCACTACCTGCAGCGGCTGCGAGAGCGAAATATTCCTGCCCGCAAAATCCGTGAGCAGATGCGTAGTCAGTGGATTGAGCCGGTCCTGACCGGCCATCCGACCGAAGCCAAACGTTGGACTGTGCTCGATCAACACCGCGAGCTGTACGTGTTGATGGTGCAACTGGAGAACCAGATGTACACGAAGACAGAGCGCGACGATATTCGCGAAGACATTAAGACCGTGCTTGAGGAGTTGTGGCGCACCGGTGAGATTCTTTTAACCAAACCGGACTTGCGCTCTGAACGGCGTAACACCCTGTATTACCTGAAAGAGAAGTTTCCCGAAGTGCTTGAGGTGCTCGACGACCGCCTGCGGAGTGCCTGGCGGGAATCCGGTTACGCCGCTGACGTTGAGTTGAAGCGTTCGGACCTCCCCTCTCTGCGTTTCGGCAGCTGGGTGGGTGGCGACCGCGATGGCCATCCCCTTGTGACCGCAGAAGTAACTCGCGAAACCCTTGCGGAGTTACGCGAAAATGCCCTGGAGGTGTTGGACACACACCTGGCTGGCATGGAAAAACAACTGGGCCTTTCGATTTATGGACAGGATATCCCCACCAGCCTGCAGCAACGTATCCGCAAGCTCAAAAAACTTATGGGCAGCCGTGTGGACAGCATCCTGCAACCACACGAAGAAGAACCCTGGAGGCAACTGACCTCCCTGATCCGCATGCGGCTGCCATTGGCAAGCCAGCAGAACTGCCCCGGTAAATACACCCTGCCCTCGCAGCTGATTGATGATTTGGAATTTGTCGGGGCCACACTCGATGAAGTTCGAGCACACCGTTTGCGTAAGC
>JBJHBN010000469.1:0-3024 GCA_050485505.1 Opitutales bacterium
CGACTCTCCTCAGCATCCAAAGGCCCTCCATTCGGCCTGAAGCCCGGGCTCCAACAACCTTCAGAACCAACTGTTGGAGCACAGGCTTTAGCCTGAACTAATACAGTAAGTGGTGGATGATTTGGTGTGACGGTAACAAACAAGCAATATGTATGCCCAAATCCCCGAACAGCCGATTTGCTATGATCATTTGCGCTTCCCGGATGCGTTTTACGATCATCAGCCGTGTTCTGCTGAGAGGTTTTAACAATTGGCCAAAGTTGGACAAAAACCAAAGGGCGCGACATCTGGCATCTTTGATGCTTAAGAATTATTACAGCAAGTGGTTACAGACAAGAATGATTCGGTGTGAAGTGGTTACTAATCCAATGCATACCTAATTGACCTTATGATTCTTTTGTCCATGACCGAGCCGGGACCGTTGTTTGCCAAAGCAACTTCCTGCGAGCTTCATTTACGCACATCAACAACGCTGACTGCGGATGCCGAATACGACCGCAGCAACTTTGACGAAGCACCAAGGGCCCAATCAAAATGATTGGACACCATTGTATCACCAAGGGGTGGCGTAAAGCCGCCCCTGCCTTGTTTATTGGGCTGGCATTGGCGGCTTCACTTTCAAAAAGCCATTCGGCTCCAACCCTTCAGCCAGAGCCGGACCAGGCAGAAGCCGCAGAGGAGGATGGTGCAGGGGCTGAGTCGCCGCGTGAAAGAGGCAGGGTTTTGCAAAAGCGCAATCCGATCGCATCTGAATACCAGGAGCTTGGGGTCATCGGACAGGTTTTCGGAGCGTCAGAAGACAGCGAAGGCAGCGATTTCCGCGCGTATTTCCCAACGGGCATACTGCCTCTGGACATTGAAGCAAGCCAACGCATCGAGGTATCCGCCAGCTATCAAAATTACCGGCGCAGAATACTTCCCGGCTCTGCAGTGCGTCTGTTCATTCCCCTAGCCACCGAACGTCCGGCGGGATTGGAGGTGGATGCCCGCCTGACGAATTCGGATCGCTACATCGATCAGGTTCGATCGGCATGGGCAACGACAGGATCCACCCTAAACGGCTTGGACCAATGGATTCTGGAACGGCCGAGATTTTCCAGGGATCGCATCCGCACACGAGCCCGCACAGCCCGGTTTCGAGGAGAGTATGCGCTGTCCGCTCGACACACAGTCTTTGCCCATCTGCTGACTGGGGATTACCGAGACCTGGAGTCCAGAAACCGTTATGAACTGAACTTCCGGTTGGCCACGCCAGAGAATCCATCTGTCGGTGTGCCCGGTTTGGATCTCACCTACTCCACGGCACAAACCGACACCGGGTCTGTGCGGCGAAATTTTCGCGAAACGAACAATTTCAGGACAACTGTCCGGACCATGTTCGGCGGCCGTCACACCGCACCGACCTGGACTCTTGATTACAGCATCTACCTGTCTCGCTGGATCAACCGTCCCGTAATCAACGAATGGAACTTCATGGATCGGGACATGCAAATATCCTACCTCAACCAAGACCCTGATTTCCCAACGATAACCATCGAGCCAGACAGCCGTATAGTCGGCTCCGACCAAACAGAATTGTCCAACTATCGGGTCCGCAACACACGCACAGCCGACGACGACCTGGCAGGTCGAATTGATACAGAAATCGACTTATTTGAATTGGAAAACTGGAGATTCAGGGCAGGTCTGCTCTATCGAGAAAAGACGAGGGTCAACCGCAGCCAACGCGACGTATATGAAGCGAACCCGGAAAACATTCTAATGCTAGCTTCTGTAATGAATCCGGATCTAAGTTCTCCCGTAGTCAAAGGTCTATACGATCTGCCTCCTTGGATTGATGTTGCTGCCGCGACTGATCAAATCAACAACCCATCCAACCCCTATCTGCGAAACGATGCTCTCTCTCTGATTGAAACCAACGAGCAGAGGTATCAATCCTTCGAGTCCGTCTCCGCGGTCTATACTGCTCTCACCTGTCAAAGTCCAGGGTTCGACTTTGAAATTGGCATACGTCCAGAGGCGACAAAGACCCGTACCAGCGGAACGGTTATAGTACCGCAGAGTTTTGCAGATCCGGATGCCGTTTTTATAGACGAAGTCAGCCTGAACGGCGAACAACTAATTATCCAAGAGCAGTCGGCACAAAACCGCTACTCAGACTGGATGGGTTCACTTTCGCTGGCCTATCGACCCGCACCGAACTGGCAGTTTCGGTCGGCGGTTTTCGACAACCTGATGCGACCACAATATTTTGATATAGTTGAGTACCGTCGGGTAAACCTTCCCAGGAGAGAAATCTCAGAAGGAAACCCTTCGCTTACACCTACTTACATACGCTCATTTATCCTCTCAGTTGAACGCCAAAACCTGCCCATCGGAGACATAGGGGTAGAACTCAGTCGCATTGAAATCGATGAATTCTTTTACTCCGCCGAACAAATTGAGTCGATCGATGGTCTGGATTTCACCCGCTCCCGAATCGAAAATGGCGAGAAGGGTCTCATCACTGGATTTCAGCTGCAGTGGCAGGTCGATGTACCACCACTTTTCGGCATGTTGGATACTTCACTTTCCTCCGCCTACACCTATTCCAAGTCGGAAGCAACCGTGACAACTCGACCTGCCGAAAAGCTGTCAGTCCCCGAGCGCTCACGCCACCTCTTTCTAACCGGACTGAGGGTGCGCCACGGCGGCCTCACAGGAAGCCTTGAGCTGTCTTACCAATCGGCCGCACTGGACAGCCTTGGGGAAAGCGCCAGCTACGATATCTATCGCGGCAACGTGCGCAGCCTCAACTCGGCCCTGAGCTATCAGTTCGAAGACTATACTTTTTCAGTCTCTGCCAGCAACCTGCTGAATCATCCCGAACGTGCATACATTGGAGAACCCAATCGGGTTATCCGAAACTTGTTTACTTCCCAGGTTATTCGGTTTTCGGTCGCAAGCCAGTGGTAACCGTAGCCGCGATCGTCCCGAGCGCGGAGGCCAATCCATCGCACTCCCCATTCCCGCGCCGTGCGCCGG
>JBJHBN010000470.1:0-3020 GCA_050485505.1 Opitutales bacterium
GGCAGCAGCACAACTCTGCAGCTGCTAAGCCTGACCACGGCCGTCGCTCTGATGTCGGCATTCATGAACAATGTCGGGGCGCTTGCGCTGATGATGCCCGTAGCGCTGAAAATGGCCAAAGAACACGGCATTGCTTCGTCCCGCCTGCTGATGCCGCTCGCATTCGGGTCCCTGCTTGGAGGCCTGACGACATTGATAGGAACACCGCCCAACATCATCGTGGCCAGCTATTGGGGCAGCGTCAGCGACGAACCCTTTGGCCTGTTCTCATTCACTCCCGTTGGCCTGGCAATCGCGGTTGTCTGTATCCTTTTTGTCGCCCTTGTGGGCTGGCGCCTGCTGCCGGAGCGCAAGGGTCAGGTTTCAGCGGAGGAACGCTTTGAAATTGAATCCTACATGGGCGAACTGAGGGTCGAAGAAAAGTCAAAGGCAATCGGCCAAACCTTGCAGCAGCTCAAAGCAGACATAGAGGGCGCACCACCAGTCCTCGCGGTCGTCCGCGACGAACGGCGGACCTCCGCCCACCGTTTCAGAGGTTCATTGAAGGCTGGGGATATCCTTCTGGTTGAAGGCGAAACGGATGAGATCGAAACACTTGCCAACAAAGCCGAGCTGGCTATCGGATTCGCCAAGGAGGAAAAGGAAGAGGACAAAGCACCAGATGCAGACGAAAAGGACTCCGACGCGGCTGAGGAGAAGGATACTCTGAACCTTGCCGAAGCGGTGGTTATGGCACATTCCCGCCTGACCGGTCGCAGCGTTGCCCAACTGCGTCTACTGGAACGCTATGGGTTGAACCTGATCGCAGTGGCCCGGCAGGGACAGCGCCTCAAAGGTCGCCTGCGCGATGTGCGCTTCAGGCACGGGGATGTGTTGTTACTGGAGGGCAATGAAGAGAACCTGGTCGAACAGCTGCCTGAGCTGGGCTGCCTGCCCTTGGCCGACCGCGAACTCAAGTTGGGCAAACCGCGCAAACTTCTGCTTTCCTCCCTCTTGTTCGGGACTGCGATTGCCAGCATCCTTTCCGGTTGGTTGACCGCGCCGGTGGCCCTGGTGGCCTGTGCGGCGCTAATGATTCTGACCCGGGTGCTGGACCTTAGGTCCGCTTACGCTGGCATCGACCTGCCGGTGATTGTGCTGCTCGGCAGTATGATCCCCGTCGGCCAAGCCCTCGAGACCACTGGAGGGGCCGCCTGGCTGGCCAGCCAACTCCTTGCACTCGGGGCCAACTGGCCAGCTATTGTCACCCTTGGAGTCCTTCTGCTGCTAACCATGTTTCTGTCGGACATTATCAACAACGCTGCAGCCGCGGTACTCATGGTTCCTATATCCGTCAGTTTGGCAAACGGTCTTGAAGCTAACCCTCAACCCTTTTTGATGGCCGTCGCAATCGGCGCTTCCTGCGCCTTTCTTACGCCGATTGGACACCAGTCCAACACCCTGGTAATGGGTCCAGGAGGTTACCGTTTCAGCGATTACTGGAAACTCGGCCTGCCCGTCCAGATCGTGGTCTTTGCAGTCGCCCTGCCCACGCTCGTCCGGGTTTGGCCCCTGGGCTAACAGCGGCTTCCGGGCAGCGGAGTTTCAAAACGAATACGCGCCGGAGAAAGTGAAGACCTTGCCGTTGTATTCCCGACCCGGTACCGATTGGTGCCGATCCCGACCCAAAGTACGCTCGAAATCAAAGGCCAGCTGAATACCTGATTCCAGGGTGTAAATCAACCCGGCGCGACCGATGTAAAGCCAGTCACCGATATCAACCCCATCGTATTCGATGCTGCGCACCTGACCCTGCAGTCTCCAGCTGAGCTGGGCATTGCTGCGGTGGTTCCAGCCGACGGCATAGCTGCTGATGGTGTTCGCAAGGTTACCAGTGCTCGCAACAAAACGTCGCCTTGAGATATTCGCGCTCAATTGGTCTTTCTCCGACACCTGCCAGGTCGCCGTGAGATTGCCAAACCAGCGGGTCGTGCTGAGTGGCCCCGGCCCCATTCGGTATTCGTGGCGGGAAGGGCCAAATTCAAGATTCAGGTTCAAGTCTTCACTCACTTGCCCCGAAAGCCCGAACAAAAGCCGATGGTAATGATTCGAGCGATCACTGACACGCCCACCCTGACGGCCCTGATGTTGATAGCCACGCTGCAGACCAACATAGGACTGCATGCCGTTGCCCAGCCACGTTCCCCAGTCCAGCGCTCCGTTGATATCATAGCGGTCGATCCAATTGTCGTAACGGGGCTGGATGCGAACAGTGCTGTTGAGGTCATAATAAAGCAGTGAACCCCGCGCCCGCAAAAACTGGCGATCACTCAGGTCCCAGCGAAGGTCGCCCTGAGTCCGGTTCTGCCACTGATTCCGGCGCTCTCTGGCCGAGGCCGTCGAAAAGGCGCTGCGACCCTCATCAAAAACCAACGCATCCGCCGGGCCCTGAACCTGCAAGTGCGTGGTCGAAAAACGATAACTCACCGCCTCGCTGAAATCGCCCCGAGTCTGTATACCCAGATGGTGGCGCAAGTGATCCTCGCCGCTGGCGTCCCAGAATCGGAAAGCCTCCAGCCGATAGCTCAGTTGAGTGTCGTCATCCAGTTGCCAACGCAGGCGTGGCTCAAAGCGAGTGATCCACGAGCTCTGATCCGCCAGCGACCCGGCGCGTGTTTGGAAGACATTCGTATCGTAGCTTTGCGAAAGCTTTGCATCAACCTGAATAGAGGCATGGATTAAGGAAGCGCTGCAAAACAGAGTTGCAGCCGCCAGCAGGCCTGCATAGAAAACAGTCTCACGTCTCTTTGAATAAATTGCGTCCAAGAGGAACATCCAGACTTTGATGAAGATTAATTAATCTAATTCAAGAATAAAATAAAAATCAAATTTACTTATAGACAGACGAGCAAAAACCACTATGCCTCTTGTTCCGAATACGAGATAGTTAGTATCCATGACGAAAAAGAACCTCATCGCAATCCTCCTCGGAACTCTCGGCTTTTTACTGCCGCTGGTGCTGCCGCTGGAGACTCTGTCAC
>JBJHBN010000471.1:0-3011 GCA_050485505.1 Opitutales bacterium
CACTTGGAGCGATCCGGGAAGCACTTGCCGAAGCTCAAAAGCGATTCAAGCGGCGAGGCATCGAATCTCGGTTTGGCGGTACCGACGGCGAGGAGACAAAACTTCTGTTGGAGCGATCTGGCGTGCGGGTTAAAGTCGAAGTGAATCACATTTTTCGGGGAACCCTACTTGAACCGGTCCAGAGGCCACTGGTTGAAGAGGCGCAGTCATTGTTTTTCACAGAGTTGACCGTAGCGACACTTCCCGAGGACGAACTCTATGCCAGCAAATTGGTTGCGGCTATGGACCGACAGCATCCACGAGACTTGTTTGATGTGTTGGGGTTGTATGGCTCAGGTGGTTTGACTCAAACGGTTATCGAATGTTTTGTAGGCTATTTGGCCGGACACAATCGGCCAGTTCACGAGGTGTTATTTGCCACTCAATCGGATTTACGCACCGCATACCATAGCGAGTTTATTGGGATGACCCGAAGGTCGGTCGAACTGAAGCAACTGCTGGACATTCGTGAGCGGCTTTTTTCTGAATTGCCGATGGCGCTAACCGAAGCCCATCGGAGCTTCTTGTTGAGCTTGGTTGCGGCGGAACCAGATTGGGGTTTAATACCATTTCCTCATTTGCGCGAAATGCCAGCAATTCGCTGGAAGTTGAAGAATATGGAAAAGTTGCGGTCGGCCAATCCGGCAAAATTCCGAGAGCAATCAGATAGACTACGTGCTGCTTTTGATGGATTCGGAGCATCCCATTAGGGCATCCGCAATCGGCCTTATTGACCCTGTCAAAGCCTCAACCGCGCCTCTGCGTCCCTGCGTTTCTGCCGTTTCGGCAAGCTCAGGGCCTTGAGCTTGTCGAAATGGCGTGAACCCCAGCCGCGTAATAAGCCCTTTTATCCATCGCACGCTCTTTCCGGTTTACGGATTTGCGGATTTCCTTTTTCCTCCCCTTTCCTGAAGGATGATCATTTTTCTGAGCAACATTGAGGCCGAGCAGATCGAGCATGCGAGTCGGGTGTTTACCGAACGTGGAGTGGAGCATCGGAAGGTGTATTTTTTTTCGATGGAACGCTACCGGCGCTGGCATGGGGGTGGGAGGATGCGACGCCTGGCATTGCGGCTCGCGTTTTTTGGGCTCTATCCGTTCAAGGCTGTCTGGACGGCTTTGACTGCGGCAAAGGGCTCGCGTTTTGTGGTCACCAGCAATACCTTCTTCGTTCCGTTGCTGGTTGCCTGGGTGGGGAAGCTGCGCGGACACAAGACGCTGGAGCTGTTGTTCGACCTCTATCCGGATGCAATTGAGGTTTATGACCCTTCCAAGCGTGACAGCCTTTTGAGCCGGGTGATTGGCTGGGTCACCCGGCAGACCCAGAAACACTGCGATGGCGTCATCTACCTCGGCGATGTGCTTCGCCAACACGCTGAGGCCCGCTATGGCCCGGCGAAACGTTCGGCAGTGATTGAGGTCATTGCGGATGCCAAGCTGTTTGAGGGAGTGGAGCGGGTGCGCCCTTGCGCTCGTGTGAGCGATGAAGGTATGGTGGACGCGGGCGTCCACCCTCCGTTTCCCCTGAGTATTCGCTATGGGGGGCAGTTGGGGCACATGCACCACGCGGAGTTGTTGGCCCGTTGTGTGGCGGCGGCAAGTGAACAGGTGGGGGGAGTGGCCTTTGATTTTTTTGTCAGCGGTGCCGGCGTGCCTAAAGCACGACCGATTTTGCAGGCCGCGGGAATCGCCCTGCAGCCGCCGTCGTTTGATCCCGATTGGCGGGCGCGCATGAGCGACTGGCCGCTGTCCCTGGTCGCCCTCAGCCCCGGCGGGGCAACGGTCTGTTTCCCGTCCAAAACCTTCGCCAGCCTCGCCGCCGGCCAGGCCATTCTCGCCATCTGTCCCCGCTGGTCCGACCTCGGCCGGATGATTGAGAAACACCAAATAGGCTGGGTCGTGGACAATGGGCACAGGGAAGGCGCGAGAGCGCTGCGGGATGATCATTCCGTGTCGATCCAACCAGGCATCGGCATCGACCCCGAATATCTGCAACTTCGCCCTGAATCCGACATCATTGCCGATTTTGTAGCGACCTTAAAATTCATTACAGAAAACCCCGAGGGACTGCAGCGCCGTCGTCAAAATGCCTGGAACCTGGCGCATAATCATTGCACTGACGAATGGCTGTATGAAAAGTGGATGTCCGAGCTGCGCGCGTGATTTGTAATTCGTAATGAAGTTCGTGGGTCTGGAGGAACGAAGGTAGCCCCGCGGCTTTAGCCCGGGGAGCTGTGGAATAGGACGAGGACTTGGGCTAGAATGACTGAATACCGACAAACCGAGCGCGGGTCCACACGCTGAAGCGAGTGGCTACTTTTCCCGACCCAATCCGAACAACTCCCTCTCGCTCTCGATCATGCGTTGCATAAATCCAATCGCATGGCACGCAAGAGAAGAAATGAATCACCACAACGAGCGCGAAGGGCACGACGGAAGGGTTTTTGAAGAGCTTTGGTGTCGGTTCTTTGCGAAAGATTCCGGACACTAACTTACTCGATCGGATGGGACGAAACAGCCGGAAGCTAGCCGAAAGCCAATTTGCTCGGGATGACCTCTACAAAAAGTTTATCGCCTGTCTTGATAAAGCGATTTGATGTAGTTTTTATAGGAAGTAAGCATGAATTCCACTCTCTCACATGAACTCGACCATCTGCTTGAAGCCTGTGCTGAATCCAACTGGGATGGTTACGGTGCGAAGCCGGTTGCGCCGGAAACGGTAGCGCGAGTTCGGGCTTTTCTTCAAACGGTTCCGGAGGGTCTGCCGGTTCCCGAACTATCCGCTGAGCCCGATGGGGCGATCGCGGTTGAATGGGGTTCTGGATCTGGGCGTTTGCTTTCGGTCAGCATCGCCACCGAAGGCAATTGCGCCTGCTCCTGGTTAAATGACGGCGAAAAAGGACATGCAGTGCTTGGAATGGATGAGGTCGTTACTCGGCTCCGGGCGGTGGGCTGTGGACGGTGGACAGTAG
>JBJHBN010000472.1:0-3009 GCA_050485505.1 Opitutales bacterium
TGTTTTGCATTTCCGTGAGATAAACGTAGCCGATTGGCCGTGTATACATATTGACAATGAGGGTTATTTGTATGTGCCCGAAAATTCCGTTCCGGTTGTTTCAGTTCGCGACAACCTCTTTTTTGATGGACTCCAACGGGCGCCACTGTGGTTGTTCAAGCCCACTCTCGGGTGGATCTATCATGTTAATGGCTGGTATCCATATTTGTCTCTTTCGGATTGATGGAATCCTCTATCGGTCGCTGCGCCCAGTAGCTCCGGTATTCATGCCGGAGGCGAATAGCAGGAGTCATCGGAGCGAAAGACTTTCGAGATTGGCCTTCAGCTCCGCCCGCCGATTTTCTCCACCCGGCTTTCCAGCAGTTTGCGCCAGCTGTCGGGCAGTGGGATTTGAAGGCATTCCTGGACTTCTTCGATCGGGGTTATGGGCTCGAAGATGACGCGCAGAAGGCGGTCCAAAGTCCAGTTGGGGAAAGGGCGTTCGATCAAGCTCAGGGAATCTCCGGCTTGAATCCGGCCGGGTTTGAGGACGCGGCAATACCAGCCGGCACGGCGGGTTTGTTGGACGCGCTTCACCATGTCGGGAACACCGAGATGATCGCTCAGCTTCCAGCAGGGTTGGCGGCCCTGGGAGACTTCGAGAATGGCTTCTCCCACCTGGTATTGATCGGCCTGGCAGACTGTGTGTTCTGTTTGCCCCGAGACGGCCAGGTTTTCGCCAAATGCGCCGAAGGTGCCCAACTTTTCGATCGATCCCAGTTGTTCACGCCACCAAGGGTAATGGTCGAATGAATAGAGGTGCACGGCCTTTACGCTTCCCCCGTGGACACGGCGGTCAGCTTGTTCATCGCCTTCAAAGCCAAGGGGACCGCAATGGACTGCTGCGGAAACCGGCCGCTTTGCAATGGCGCTGGTCGATCCCGGGCGGGTATAGGCGACTGCCTTTCCTGTTAAGACGGCCAGGACTTTTCCTGCTGCTGACGGTTCGGTTTGCATGACAATATTGTCGGCGAGCCTTGTAGGGCTCGCCCTTGCTCAGCGTAATGAATGTTGGATGAACGGGATCCGAGTCAATTGTCTTCGCGACGTACAATCAGCCCCTCCCCATCGTAAACAGGTTGGAGGGCCACGCTCTGTCGGGGCCGTTGGTGATTTGTTGTTGGTTGGCTGAGGAGCTTAGGAGTTGAGGGGCTGAGGATTGTTGGACCGGAAATTAGGGTGCCTGGCACCAAATTAAATCAGTATGAGCGCATTGACGCCAACTCGACAATTCGCCACCGTCACATCATACCCCTGCCCGGGGGTGCCACCGGAGTGATCGAATTCATGGACGGCCAGCCCCAGAGCACGGGAGACGAATATTACCTCCTGAGTGATTTACTGGGCTCCTCCACCGTAGTCTTGAGTCGCTTGGGAACCAGTGGCGGAGTGACGGAGACTTACGCCTACGATGCCTGGGGCAATCCAAGGGATCCGGACACCTGGAATACCTATGGATTTCAGACCGCCTGGCCCTCTTACATTGGCAACCGCGGTTACGGTGGGCACGACATGCTGGAGGACGTATCCATGGTGCACATGGGCGGGCGGATCTATGACCCGGTCACCAGTCGCTTTCTCAGTCCGGACCCCTATGTGCAGTCACCGAATAACCTGCAGAACTACAACCGCTATACCTATGTGTTGAACAACCCCATGAGTTACACGGACCCCAGCGGCTTCCTGTTCAACAAGATAGCGGATTGGGTAGGCGACGTGTTCAGTGGAATTGGCGATGCCCTTGGGTCGATGTGGAAAACCATCCGACCGTATGTGGGGACGATAGTGACCGTTGCCTTTTCGGTTGCTGGAATGCCTTATGTCGGCGCCCTTTTGGGGAGTACCGTTGCTACTGCAGCTAATGGTGGCAAGTTAGGTGACTTTCTAACCGGAATAGGTATTGGGATAGTGGCTGGCGTAGTGGCGGGTCCGATTGCGGGAAATATAAGCAGACAGTTAGGGCTGGCTGCGAGAGACTTGGGAACTTCCTTGATAAGAGGCGTATTATCGGGGGCGGTTTCAGGATTGACCTCGGCAGTTGTTTATGGCAGAGACGTGTGGAAGTCGATGAGGAATGGGGCTTTGATTGGTGGCGCGACTTCTGCGGTGATTCATTTGTATCGGGCACATCAAGCTGAGACGTTCCTGGAAAGTCATTCAGACATAGAAATGGGATCAGATGCAGACAATGAGTTTATTCGAGATGCAATCCGTGACTTGGGACAATCTCCGTCCGGTAGCAGAATGCTCCGTTCATTTATACGGTCAGGAGAGACCGTTCAGATCAGGGCATTAATGAGCGCACCTGAGTATCTTCAGCAATCTGTTGTTGGCACGGTGGATTGGGGACCTGTTGGGGAGAGTCCAACAAACAACGTCTATTTTGATATGGAGCATTTGCCCAATCAAAGAAGTCCGGTTGCAGTGGTCGCCCATGAGTTTGGGCATACGCTCTCCGGAGGCTTTACTTTTGTTTCGGAAGGCCCAGTTCGCTGACGCCAGTCACCTGCCACGGGGCCCGTTTAATGGGCGTAATGAGCGAACTGAGTGGCGTGAGAATTTGGACAGGATCAACAGGATCGTTTGCGGATGCCCGGCTGATTTTTTGTACAGGATTGAGAGGCGGATGACCTGGGGAGGATCTGAGGAACTGGAATTCGATGCCGATCCCGAGTTGAAAAATCTATGAATATCCAGTGGAGAGTATGCTGTCCGAGCATAAACCCAATTCCACCGCTACTGGGGAATGGTGGCTGGCATCCGTGAGATCCTGTCAAAAAACCAGCTGGGTATTGGTGGCGGGGCATCCGTCTAAATCCTGTCTAAATATCACGCGGCCTCGGTGCGGTGGATCGGGCTGCGGAGGAGTGAATCTTGTAGATCCTGTTAATCCTGTCTGAAAAATGAGGGGGATCTTGGTAGAATCGGCGGACGAGGGCGTCCACCCACCGTAATCCGACTCTACGATCT
>JBJHBN010000473.1:0-3009 GCA_050485505.1 Opitutales bacterium
GTGCAAACCGCACCCCGGAAATGTTCCTGATCTGCCCGGAAGGCACTATCATGTATCAGGGTGCCATTGACAGTAATCGTTCGGCCAACCCGGATGATATTGAGGGCGCTGACAACTACATCATGACTGCATTCAATCAGGCAAACAGCGGTGAGGATATCACCACGCCCCGCACCCGTCCCTACGGTTGCACGATCAAGTTCTAAAACTTTTGTATAAATCCTGCCCCTGAGCAGGACAAACAGGCAGTATTCATCGAAGTCCGGATTCATGGGAGTCCGGACTTCTTCTTGTACGTAGCTGCGCTCGTCCCGAGTGCAGGAGGTTGTGGCTGCCGACATCGTGCACAGCGGGGACCGCCGTGCCTACGGTCCGTTACTCCAAGCTTTTTTCGTGTAGTCGCTTGACGATCTTGTAGTCGATATGGGTGACTTTTCCGCGTTGCAGGTGGCGGTCGAGGACTTCAAAAAGTGCCTCCCAATCGTCTGCGGCCGGTTCGAAGACAACCCTTGGTTCGGCGCGGGCGGGCCGGTATTTCCAGGTGGCTTTGTCGCGGATTAGGTCAAAGTCCACGCGTTGCTTGACGCCGTCCTCGCTGATGCGGGTCCATCCAATTGAAAAAGTCATGCAGAACTTTTATCAGCCTGCGTTCAGCTGTTGCAAGTGTTTGCCGAGGTGCTTTTCCAGAACTTCAATGTGCAGCTCCGGTTTGGCCTTGAGCACATTGAGGAGGTGGTCGCGAAAGGGAGCGCCGTCGGCAGCCTTGCCCCTGGTCAGAACGGAGCCAAAGGTTACGTGCAGCAATTGACGACCGGGGTCCTGATCCAGAAAAACTTTTTCCAGCTCTGCCTTAGGCGTTTGCATGAGGCCTGGAATGTCGCTGTCGGTAACCGAGATATGGTAAGACACCTTGTCTTCGCTGAAACGTTCGCCGGAATAGCGAATGACTTCCTGGAATCGTTCCGGATCGACTCTCGCGAGTACACGCAGGGCTTCCAGATAGCTAGTGCCGGCCGTCTTCACGTGCAGCAGGTCGCCGCAGACGCGACCGATGACCGGATAAATCGAAAACTTGTCCGAACCGCTGTGAATGCTGATTTTGTAAGGTCCCAGTTCGCGGGCAATCGCGACGTGGGTTTCGAGGGAGGTCTCGAAAGCTTTCAAGTCACCCTTGTAATCAATGCCTTTTTCGAACTCGCCGATGAAGCGTGGGGCGAGACTGACGATCGTGACGCCGCGACGGCGCAGCTCCAGAGCGAAAAACAGATGCTCGAGGTGAGAAGTTGGGGAATCGGTTTCGTCGACGGATACCTCGATTTCGAATAGACGCTCGGCGTTGGCCTCGGCGATAAATCCAGCCATGCGTTCACAGTGGGCGACGGCTCGGCCGTATTTCACTCCCGCACGCCACAGTGTCTCCTTGTCGAAACGCAGCGTCTGACCGCCGATATCGTAGGATTGGCTCAGGTAGCGCGCCTCGAGGCTGGTATCTCCGTAGAGCTGTTCAGCGTCCTGCCTTTTGATTTCCGCTTCGAGCTCAGCTTCGCTGAGGGTGTCGGCGGCGTTGTCGACAAATTCCGATGGGTCAATGGTGAAGAAGCAGAAGCCTGCGGCCGCTGTAACTTGCACATCCTGCTGGTTCTTCAGGTGGTCGGCATCCGCGCCCCAGACGCCGGTATAGCCGTCCGCCCTCAGTGCATCGATGGCCGCTTGCATCACATCCGTGGCACTGCGGTCCGTGCGGGTCATTTCGCGGATGGATTGCTGGGCGAAGATGGGGAGGAATCCGGAACCCTGCGCTTTGAGCGCGGCGATGTGTCCGGGGGTAGCCAGGCCAAGGCGGTCGCCGAAGCCGAAGGAGCGTTTTAAACCGAGGGGAGAAGCAGTTAGTTGGGTTTCCATATTGACTTTCTGTTAGAAATCCAACACGTGTTAGATTTTCCATAAAGTGTCAAATCTAAACACAGAGAATTCCCCCATATCCAGCACCGCGGAGCTGGCGAAACACCTGGGCTTGTCGCGCTGGACAGTGTCCCGCGTGCTCAACCAGCATCCGGGTGTAAAAGAAGAGACGCGGACCCGTGTCCTCGATGCAATTGCGGCACTGGGCTTTCAGCCCAATCAGTTTGCGCGCGGGCTAAAAGGAGCCTCGAGCAATCTGGTCGGCCTTTGTTTTCAGCAATTGGAAGCGCCGATTTTGGCGCGTAAGACAACTATTTTGCAGAAGCACCTGCGGGCCCAGGGCTATCGCGGTGTGCTGGAAATGACGGACGGGGATCGCCACGTCGAGGCCACCATTGCGAGCCATTTCTTATCCATTGGGGTGGATGGCATTGTCCTGGTGGGCTCCACTTTGCAGGAAGAAGATTCGATTGTGGAGCAGCTGCTGCGCTCGGGCAAGCCAGTCGTCGCCATCGACCCGGTTTATCCGCTGCCATTCCCTCAGGTGCTGCTGGATCGTCGCAAGGCGATGACGCACATTCTCGAACACTTATTTGGCTTGGGCCATCGGCGCTTTGCCCTGCTGGGCTTTGATAGCGATCAGCTGTATCGCGAATACCGTCGAGCCGGAATTGTCGAAGGTGCGACCCAGCTTGGTCTGGACTTGGATACGGATTTCGACTCCTTCTGGCTGCCGGGTTTTCAGGATCAGGATTACGGCTATGGCGCCGCGCTGGCACGCAAGTTTTTGGAGAAGCCGACACCCCGGCCGACGGGGTTGATCGCCTTGAACGACCGCATCGCCATCGGTGCCATGCGTGTGCTGCAGGAGGCGGGTTTTGAAATACCGCGCCATTTCTCGGTTCTGGGATTCGATAATATCGAATGCACGGGCTGGAGCGCGCCGGCGTTGACTACTATTGATCAGCGCAGCGAAGAAACCATGCGCACGGCTATGAATATTCTAACCCAGGCAATCCGTCAGGACGGCGAGGGGATTCCCGCACAGCACTGGATCGAACCTGCCTTGATTGAGCGTGCTTCTACCGGCCGCAGCTTGCCCCAATT
>JBJHBN010000474.1:0-2992 GCA_050485505.1 Opitutales bacterium
GGATAGCTCGCGCCCGGTCACGATTGGCAGCAACATCCCGGAAGGGGCTTCCAATGGGTTTCAGAAAACCGTCGATGTATTCGGCTTTAACTACAAACCGCACATGTATTCCGGTTTCCGCAGGGATAATCCCTTGACCCCGGTCTACGGCAGCGAAACCGCTTCGACGATCAGTTCGCGCGGAGAGTATGTATTCCCTGTTGAGAAGGACCCGGAGCAGGGGCGTGCCAATTTTCACATGAGTTCGTATGACCTCTATACGCCGCCTTGGGCGACGACTCCCGAAGCGGAATTTCGGGCGCAGGATTCGGATCCAGGATTGTTTGGTGAATTTGTCTGGACCGGGTTTGATTACATTGGCGAGCCGACGCCCTACAATGCGGACAGCACCAATTTGCTGAATTTTTCAAATCCTGTGGAGCGGGAACGTGCGCGCAAGGAGTTGGAAGCTCTCGGGAAAATTGAGGTGCCTTCCCGCAGTTCCTACTTTGGCATCGTGGATTTGGCAGGTTTTAAGAAGGATCGATTTTACCTCTATCAGTCTCGCTGGCGGCTGGACTGGCCGATGGCGCATCTTCTGCCTCATTGGAATTGGCCCGGCAGGGAAGGCCAGCAGACTCCGGTACACGTCTACACCTCAGGCGACGAGGCCGAGCTCTTCCTGAATGGCCGTACTCTGGGCCGAAAGCGCAAAGGCCCGGGGGATTACCGCCTGGTGTGGGGCGATGTTGCCTACGAACCGGGTCTGTTACGGGTGGTTGCCTTTAAAAATGGCAAGCCCTGGGCGGAGGCCGTGCGGCAAACGACGGGAGTTCCTGCCGCTTTGGAATTGCAGGCTGACTGTCAGAGCATTGTCGGCGACGGCCGCGATCTTGTTTTTGTTACTGCCCGCGTTGTGGACGCGAAACAGCGGCTGGTGCCTAATGCAAAACCGGCACTCAAGTTTTCGCTCACCGGCCCGGGTGAGATCCTCGCTACGGACAATGGCGACCCGACGGACCACACCCAGTTCAGGTCCCCGGAGAGAAAGGCCTTCAATGGTCTGGCGTTGGCGATCGTGCGATCGCATCCCGGCGCAGCGGAATCCTTGAGCCTGAAGGTTGAATCGGATGGGCTTGAAGAGGTTGAACTGAGGATAGGTGTAAAGCAGTAGCTGCATTGGCCCCGACGGAGCGGAGCCCTCCATTGCCGAGCCCTCCCAGCTGGAGGGTCATTCTCCGTGCCAGCCAAGGCCGGGAACGACCCGCGGCCGAAGCAAAACCTGAATGATTCTGCTGATCTGTTTACCAAAAAGCACGGTGTCCGTTGAGCAATGGGCTTCCTTCAAGCGCAATTGGGTGTTAACCCAAGACAGGATAAAATGGATATCAGCAAACTAAGTCATTTGGACAACGCGGAGTCGCGTTCGATCAGCGCGGAGAACCCAACGGGTGAAAAGGGTAAGGGAGGCATGTCGACCACGGGGGACCATGCTGTTTTTGCCAAAGGCCTGGGGCAGGGCTGGAAAATCTCACCCTCGGTTGCGGTTCAACCGGGCGATACCTTTGAGATCGCGGACATCGAGGGACCGGGCACGATAGAGCAGATATGGATGACGCCGACCGGAAACTGGCGGTTTAGTATTCTGCGGATTTATTGGGATGGCCAGGAACACCCGTCGGTGGAATGCCCGGTCGGCGATTTTTTTGCCTGTGGCTGGGGGCAGTATGCACCGGTGAATTCGCTCGCTGTCTGCGTGAATCCGGGCAGTGCGTTCAACTGCTACTGGCCCATGCCGTTTAGAAAGCGCTGTCGAATGACACTTGAAAATATTGGGGATGAAGAGGTCAGGCTGTATTATCAGCTTAACTATTCGCTGGCGGAGGTAGATGCCAGTGCGGCTTACTTTCATGCCCAGTTCAGGCGTGTGAATCCGTTGCCCTACAAGGATGTCTATACGATTTTGGACGGAGTCGAGGGTCGGGGGCGTTACGTCGGCACCTACATGGCTTGGGGAGTTAACAACTCCGGCTGGTGGGGAGAGGGAGAGATTAAATTCTATCTGGACGGAGATAAGGCCTTCCCAACCATTTGTGGCACCGGTACGGAGGATTACTTTTGCGGATCTTATAATTTTGAGAACCGCGAGACCCATCAGTATGAAGCCTTTACCACGGCCTATGCCGGTTTGCCCCAGATACTCCGACCCGATGGGCTTTATCAGTCGCAGATGCGCTTTGGCATGTATCGTTGGCACCTGCCGGATCCAGTGCGATTCAAGCAGGATCTACGTGTGACGATCCAAGCCTTGGGTTGGCGCAAAGACCGCAGGTACTTGCCGCTCCAGGACGATATTGCCTCGGTTGCTTACTGGTATCAGGAGCTGCCAGGAAGGCCTTTTCCGCAGCTTCCTGAAAAGGATTACCTTGAAATTATATAGAATCGATTAGGCATTTTGTAAATAAGTGTTTTTACGTGAGTATATTAGGGTTTTTACCTTGATTCATCTTGAGGTTTGAGGCATTGTTTCGCCTAAATATCGTGCCCTCCCGTTCTCAAATCTATGGCGGGGGTGCCGCAAAGGACATCCTCCGCGCGACAGCGGGTTACCTTCGGCGTATCCTGTTGATTTTGTTGTGTACCTTTATCGTTCACAGTGTGTCCGGGGTCGATTTTACCTGGGATGGTGGTCACCCGGGACAGGGGGAAGGCGGCAATCGCCTGAACCAGAATTTCAACTGGGCTGGCAATACAGCACCAACATCAGGCACTGGAGCAAATCTGATCTTCAGCGGAGACCGGCGACTCAATCCCGAAGCGTCCAGCAGCTGGGACATCAATTCGATCACCTTTAACAACTGGGCAAGCGCGTTTTCTATCTCTGGAGGTGCGTTCACCTTGCAAGGTTCGAACATCGCCTACGCTCTGGCGAACAACAGCGCTGAGCTGCAGACAATAGCGAACAACCTCATCGTCGCCAATCCGCAGACCTGGAGAGCAAACACGTCCAAGC
>JBJHBN010000475.1:0-2975 GCA_050485505.1 Opitutales bacterium
GGCTGGTTTTGTCCTGCTTGTTGCCCAAGGGCGGTGTCGGTTGTTTGCCGATGACAAGAAAGCGTGTGATGTTGTTTTGCTTGTCGACGACGTTCTCCCGCAGGATGGGCACATTGTACAACTGCGCGGCGATCGAGCTGGCAATTGCAGCTGCATCCGGATGCTCAGCGGCGTATCGAACGGCAGCGGCTGTGCTGGTTGCCTCGACCAGTTCGACTCCGGGAAGCGCATTCGCCAGCCATTGTCGGCATTGGCCGAGCGCATTGTCTTTCGAATGGACTGTTTTAACTGCTTTGAGTGACTGCGCGTGCGAAATCAGGCAATGAGAAATGTCGAGGTGAACCTGTGCGATAATTGTGAGGTCAGTTTCTGCCAACATATCCAGTGCGGCGATAACAGTCCCTTGAGTGGAGTTTTCGATCGGAACAACCCCGTAATCGGCTTCTCCGCGCTGGACCCGATCAAAGACATCCGGGATGGATTTGAGCGGTGTGTAGTCGATACTTGAACCGAAATTCTTCATTGCCGCTTGGTGGGTATAGGTGCCCTCCGGCCCGAGGTAGGCTACAGTGGTCTGCTTTTCCGAGGCAATCGCAGCCGAAATGACTTCACGGTAGATCGCCCGGATCGCCTTATCAGTCAGCGGTCCGCTGTTGTTGGCGGCAAGCTTTCGAAAAACCTCCTCCTCCCGGCTTGGTACATAGATCGCTTTGCCTTCTTTCAGCTTTAGATGGCCGACTTGTTGAGCAAGGCGCACCCGCTGATTCAGACGGGAGATGATTTCCTTGTCGATCTGGTCGATTTGGTCACGCAGTGATTCGAGGTCCATTTAAGTTTCAGGTTGTTCGTTCGCCGGTTCTTCGGCAAGCCCTACGTCGCGGTCGGACACCAGCTCTTCAGGCATGGTTGCCTTGCGGATCCACTCCGTGATCTGGTTGGGGGAAAGCACATCGCTGGCAGGAAGTTCTTCAAGGCTGCGGATGCCGCAGAATTCGAGAAATGCGTCGCTGGTTCCGTATTGCAGTGGACGCCCGGGCAGCTCTGCCCGACCCATAATCAAGATCAATTCACGCTCCAGTAGGCGGCTGAGCGCACTGTCTGCCGAAACGCCACGAATGGCCTCCATTTCGGCGCGGGTAACCGGCTGCCGGTAAGCAATGATGGCCAGAGTCTCCAGAGCGGCTGGGCTGAGTCGCTGCGGTCGCGGTTCACCGCGCAGCAAACGCACCCATTCAGCGTAATGCGGCGCGACCACGAGGCGAAACCCGTTCGGACCTTCCTGAAGCCGATACACTGCGTCTTTTTCCTTCAGCTCGGTTCCGATCAGATCCATGGCGTCCCGGATCTGGGCCGAGGTCAGGAGGGACGGAACCTGATCCATCAGGGTGCGAAAGGTCGCCTGACCATCTTCGCCAGTGACGGCTTCGCTGGCTTCGTCCTCATCCTCCTGGTCGGTGTCGGTCTGCTCGTGATAGCGGGTGATCACCGCCTGAATGTCTTTGACCGACAAAGGTTCGTTCGTCGAGAAAAGCAGGGCGAGAAGGGTCTTTTTGAGGTCGAATTCCATTGGGCTGAGAAAGCGGAACATTGAGCGGATCCCTGCGCGAATGGCAAACCCAATTCGGGCAAAGGAGGTAAAACGGGCGCCCTTCGCGGAGTGGGTGCGCCTCGCGCCCGTGGCGGCGGTAGAAATCGTGCGTTACTTTTTGTGATAACGTTTAAGCTCTGCGACGGAGCGAAGCGGAGTTCGCAGCAGCGTTTTGTTTGGAATTTGTTTTATCGGGATCGAAATCGCTATCGCTATCGAAATCGACTGGCGCCTCCCCCGAAAAAGTGGACAGTTTTGTTCGTAACCGATACGAAAGGCTCTCCACTAAAACGGGGGAACTGCCACTGCCTTTCGATCCCGATTTCGATTTCGATTTGGATTATTCTCTTTTCCAACAGTCAGGTGAACCTTGTTGGAAGGGGGTGTTGCCACCTCAATTTGAGTTATTTGCGGTTCTTGTTCGAGGGGCTGCTTAAACGCAAAAAACGAGCATGCAAAGACGTCGACGCAAACAACCGGAGGAGCCGTTCCAAATGGCGCCAATGATTGATATGGTGTTTCTTTTACTGGTTTTCTTCATGACCGTGGGCACCTTGGCGCAGGATGCGCGACCTCCCTTGGATTTGGCTGAATCGGCGACCGTGTCCAAACCGGAGGCGCAGCTCCCGCGTTCCATATTGACCTTGGGTGGGGATTCTGAGCAGCCGGAGGTCTTTATCGGAGCGGTCCCGATGGATGCTGAACAGGCGGAAGCGTGGATTCGGCAATCGGTTGAGCGGGATCCTCAAGCGGAGTGGGAACTTCGGGTTGCTGTGGAAATGCCCTATCGACGAACCCGCTCCTGGATGGAACGCTGCACCGAAGCGGGTGTGGTGCATCTGCACTTGACCGTTTTCGAACATTGAGCATGCGCAGACGACAACGAGCCGACGATCAGCCGGATATTCCCATTGCGCCGATGATCGATTGTGTCTTTCTCCTTTTGGTTTACTTCATGGTGTCCAGCTCAATGGATCGTGAAGAATGGGCTTTACCCATCGCCTTGCCAGCGAGCGCGGATGGGGTTGCGATGGACTTGCCAGAGGAACAGATTTTGGTGATAGCTGCCGATGGCACGGTGCGAATGAATGAAGCCGAATACGACCATCCGGAGAACCCGCAGTTGCCGCAACTGACCCAAGCCTTGATCCGATTTCGCGAGTTGTGTGCCGCAGCGGGAGGGGAGGGTATGATAACGTTGGTGCCGGCCGAGGAGGTTCCGCACCAGCGCATAGTCCAGGTTCTCGATGCCCTGCAGCGTTCCGGTCTGGATCGGGTCTATTTTGGCAGGGATCCCAGCGTTTCTGAATCGGCGTGGTAGCAGAACTGTTCGCGCTTGACGAATGGGGCCCCGCTACGGGCGCGAGGCGCACCCGCTCCGTACAGG
>JBJHBN010000476.1:0-2975 GCA_050485505.1 Opitutales bacterium
GCCGTCGACGACGGTACTTTGGTTCCCCACCCCGGATGCATTCCATCACGGTATCCATGAAACGCCGGGACGCAGTTCCGCCGAGATGGCGGAAGTCGCAAAGCGTATATTTCCCGAATACCGCTGGCATGAAATGATCGACGAAATCGCCGCCAATGCAGACAACCTGGGGCAAGACTGGGCTAATTACGGCCCACTGGCCGGCACTTACTGGGGATGGGCCTGGCGGGCTGAAGGGCCAACCAACAATCCGCCATCCACAACCGATGCGCCTCAATTCTACTTCCCGCTGGCCAACTATAGTGACCCCGATGTCGAAGCTTTCATGGCCTCGGTTCATGGGGCTCCTGGCTGGATGGGCAACTACTACTACGAAGGCGGGCAAACTTACTTCTACGGCGACGGCACACCGGGCGAAGGCAACGCACCTTCTGGAAACGGGGCCTCGGTGCCGATGGACGACAAAGCCACGGGAGTCGACCTCAACCTTTTCATCGAACCAATGGAAGGTATGCAAGTCGTCTTCAACTATTCCTATCTGGACCGCAAAGTTACAACCCGGACCTACCAATTCGTCGAAGCGCCCTTTTGGCCCGCCGGCACTTGGTATCAGTCGGACCGAAATTTCGGCACTTTCGACCCAACCCTTTTGGCCGAGGACGTCTATGTGGATGTAAGTGACTCTTCCACTTACAATGCCACCATCCCGGATTACCAGCAGCGGGGAGATGACAGCCCTGAGCATACACTGTCGCTTTGGGTGCGTTACCAGCTTGGTTACTTAGCTGAGCCGCTCAAAGGCTGGACTGTCGGTTTCGGAGGCTACTGGCAGGATCGTCGGCAATGGTTCACCGGCTTTGTCGGTGGCGGCGGTAATGTCGCCTGGTCGGACAATGAGGACGAGGGGCAGCAACTGGTTCAACTCTGGACCCGCAGCCGTCTGACTTTAAATAGTATGATCGAATACCGCAGCCAATTTATGGGTCGCTACAATACGCGGCTTGCCCTAAATATCGACAACCTGACCAACGATAAGAAACTCTATGGCTTGGTCTACGCCGAGGGCATTAGCTACCGTCTGAGTGCCAGCATCGACTTCTGATCTTCTTCATCGGTCTTGTGGTTCGAAAGAATCCACTTCAACTATCTGAAAGAAATTGTAGAAATTGCTCCGCAGCTGCATGCAGAAATCATCAAAGGCCATCCCCCTCATCTCCGCTGCCTTGCTATAGAACTTAACGAGTGATGCTGGGTGGTGCAGACCACTGGCAAAACTGTCGCCGTAACAAAACTCCTCGGGCGGCAACATATCGGGTGCATCCGTTTCAAGCAACAGACGGTCCAGCGGAACCTTTTCAAAACTGACACGGGCTTTTTCCTTTTTAGGATGCAGGATGGTGGCGGAAAAAGAAAACCAGGCTCCATACGACAACAGTTCATCAATCAGTTCCGGCGAGCCGCCGTAACTGTGAAGCAAAAACCCCTCCGATAATGGTGGTAAACGCTTCAGCTGCTCCAGCAGCAAACCCCAGGCACGCAGACAGTGTACCGTAGCCGGTAATGCACGTGCCCTCGCCGCCTCCCAATGCCAGGCAAAAGCCTCGACCTGCGCCTCGATATCTGGATTCTCGATCCAACGGTCCAAACCGAATTCGCCCACACAGCAGGCTCCGCTGTCCAGCTTTTTTGTCAACAGCTCCGGCCAATCGGGCGAGGCATCCGAGATCTTCCAAGGGTGCAGTCCATAAGCAGGCAGGAGACCCGGATAACGCTGACACAACTCAGTGACCCTATCCCAATCCCCCGCATGAGTGCCGTTGACAATCCCGCGCTGGACCCCGACAGATTGGGCCGCCTGCAGCCACTCCCGCCGGACCGAATCGAGGCGACTGTCTTGCGGGTGAAAGTGCGCATCCAAGACCTCAGGCGGCTTGCCCGAAGCCTTCATCCCCCAACCTTTTCGCGCGCGGAATCGGCAAAGTGGACAATGCGCTCACGCACCTTGGATAAGCCATTGCGGCGATTTCCGGTCAGATGCTTGAGCAAGCCGACCTCGTCCAGAAAGTCCGGTTCGACCGCCAAAATTGCTTCCGGCGTCTCTCCACTATAAAAGTCGCAGAGAATCCCGGCCATGCCTTTTACTATTGAAGAATCCGAATCTGCGTTGAAATAACATTTCCCATTGTCGAGCGAAGGCACCACCCAAAGTTGAGACATACAGCCTTCAACTTTGAAGGAGTCAATGCGGTGCTCCGCCGGCAGGTCTGGCTTCTCCTTCGCCAGATCGACAATATAGGTGAAGCGTTCATAGCTATCCGGGAAGATCGACAAACTGTCGATCAGCTCCCTCTTTTTCTGTTCCAATGTGGCGCTCATGTTCAATGGGTTGTTCAGGCTTTCCTTGCAAGGAATAACAAACTTTGCATAACTTACCTTTTAGCTCAACTCACAAAACCAAAACTCAAAAGAAAGAACTAGATAAATGTGTGGCATTTGCGGGGAATTCGCATTTGGAGACCGCTCGGCAAACGTCGGTGCGGTGGAACGAATGAACGCATGCATGACGCGGCGCGGTCCGGATGGAGCGGGTATGGTTGTGCGCAATCACGTTGCGCTCGGGCATCGTCGACTGAAAATCATTGATCTCAGCGAGGCGGCTCAGCAACCCATGGTCGACTCCGACCTGGGGCTCAGCATCGCTTACAATGGAGCGATTTATAACTACAAGGAACTGCGCTCCGAACTGCAGTCCAAAGGCTATCGTTTTTTCAGCAATGGAGACACGGAAGTCATCCTCAAGGCCTATCATGCCTGGGGTCTTGGATTCGTCGAACGGCTGAACGGCATGTTCGCATTTGCGATCTATGAGCGGGACAGTGGCAAATTGATTGTGGGCCGGGACCGTGTGGGGATTAAACCTTTCTACTACAGCCGGACGCAGAACGAATTTCGATTTGCATCAAGCCTCCCCGCCC
>JBJHBN010000477.1:0-2964 GCA_050485505.1 Opitutales bacterium
CCTGTGCTCAGGTTAAAGTGCAAAGTGCGGTTGATCGTTCCGCCTGTGAAGCGGTGGATAACATTAAAGTTGTAGGTGTCCATGATTCTATCCAGCGTTTCAAGGTTGCGCGGGCCGATTCGGAAAAAGTCCCGGTCTCCAAAGTTACTGGCTCCGCCGGCAATGACAAAACGCAAGCGATGAACTCGTGCCCCGAGACCGAGCATGTTGCGCATCAGGAGTTTGAATCCTGTGTCTGTAAACATGGCTGGGCGGTCACGGGCTTTTTCCTCGTCCATCGAGGAGTCGGGAAGCATGCAATGGAGCAATCCGGCTGCCTGGATGCCTGGGTCGAGAGCGACAACACCGAGGCAGGATCCCAGTGCAAAAGTCGAGAGGACTGCATTCGGGTTGTTTGCCGCAGCAAAGTCGCCAACACCAATTATAATGCGTTGGGAGAGTGCTGGACTATTGAGAGAGGGAGCCGGCATATTGGGAGAGAACGGAGGCTTGGTGCCAACGAATTAACGATAGACGAAAATGCGCTGATGCAGCGGATTGCGTTGATTGTAATTCCGAATGTGGCGAATAGTATTTTCATCCAGAACACGGTCTTTTGCCACCAGCATCAGACCTGTCGGACCGTAGATCCCATTAGCCAGGCGCATGCCGGGTTCGAGCTCATCAAAGACCACTTCGCGCATGCGACTGGGCGGTTCTTCCAGGTTCGCATAGCGGAAGAATGTTCGAACCGCGTCTGGATGAAAATCACTTCCGGCTTTGGCTTCAATCTCCTTGAGGATGGCCTTGTTGTCAGCCTCAGATTCTGCAAAGTGAACAATTACCGCCAAGAGGCGAGCCATCACCGGGACCCGGTCTCCCGCCAGGCCGTCCGGGAAACCAGTGCCATCGTGGCGTTCGTGGTGGGAGCGGATGGCGTTGCTCAATGCGGGAGACTTGTCAATCAGGTTGGCGAGTTGTTGGCTGACTATCGGGTGGTTTTGTATCTGCGTGATTTCATCGCTGGAAAGCTTTTCTGGCTTTCGGTTGTAACGATCGATCAATGTGCTCGGCAGGCCGATCATTCCGAGGTCGCAGAGCCAGGAGGCGTTGATTAGGCAGCGTTTTTCCTCGTCGTTGAAAGGTGCGTTCTTGCAGATTCCACGTGCCAGCTCGACCCGCGCTTTAGTTCGAATAGCGAGAATTGGATTGTTCTTTTCCTGTAATTGGTAGCAGAGCTCGAGTGTGTGTTCGACCTGATCATTGAGACGACTGCTGAGGGCATTCAAATCGTTTTTCTGCTGTTCCAGTTCGTCGATCTTGCTGTGGAGTTCGTGATTGAGCAGTTTCAGCTCGGCGTTGACGGAGGCTAGAGACTCGTTGAGCGCTTTGGTTTCTTCCTGCAACTGGCGGTGAGATTGCTCCAGATCATAGTGATCCTTTGCCGCCTGGATAGTGCTCAGCAGCTCTTCCCGGGTCCAGGGCTTGGAAATGAAACGAAAGAGCAAACCGCGGTTAATGCCTTCGGCCAAGGTCGCCATATTGCTGTAGCCGGTGATAAGGATGCGGATGGCATTGGGTTGTACCTTGCGGATTTCATCCAACAGGTCCATGCCGCTCATTTCGGGGAGTCGCAAGTCACTGAGTACCATGCAGTAGGTATGCTCCTTGACGGCAGCAAGGGCCTGGCTGGGTGTCTCAAAGGAACTGACCGCGTAACCTTCGGCCTCCAACGTTTCGTGGAGGACCATGCGGACCATCATGTCGTCTTCGACAATCAGAAGTTTGGGTTTCTTATGCATGGCTTCTTTTTTGTTCCTTCCAGAACCTTTCCAGTGTTTTGTATTTGTTGAGTGAGGATGGTTCTCCATCAATGACCATGTCGAATTGCGAGGTCACTTGATTGTCGACTTCATCCGGGTTGACTCCGAAAAGGTTGAGAACCTTCTGTGTCTTCGGGTATTGACTGTAGAGTGTGCTGAGAAATTCGGAGTCCAGCTTGGCCAGCGTCCAGTGATCGATTATCAAAAGGTCTGGTTTGCGCGGTAAACGGTCGTTCTTAAGGTCATCGATCACCCGGATCTGGTGGATCTTCCACTTGTGGTCCAGCATCTGCTGAATCAGGCCTGAATCCTGATGTTTGCCTTCGGTTACGTAGATCAGCCCTGGAACTTCAACGGTGGCCAGATCGTGGCGACGGTTGAGGATCTGCATCACCGCATCCTCATCGAGCAGGGGCAGGTGAATGATTATTTGGAAACCGTTTGAATTGCCGGATTCTATTTGAATCGTACCACCGTGTTCCTCGCAGAAAATCCGTGCGTTGTAAAGCCCAAGGCCAGAACCTTTTGCTGGATCTTTAGTGCTGTAAAATGGGTCGAACAGCTTTCCGTCATCTCCGAACTGACGCCTGGGCCGCTGTCAGCGAAAATGAGCTCCACCCACTCCTCGCTGGCCCCGTAGTCCATACCCGGAGCCTGGAGCAGTTCATTGCGGTTGAGGGCTTGGAGGAAAATTTGGATCTCAGCTTCGCCAGAAATTGCATCACGGCTGTTGGAGGCGAAGTTGAGCATCATTTGGCGAAAGCCAAAATCATCAATGTACACTGGAAGTTCGCGGTTTGGCTTCTCAAGCTGGAGAGAGAAACGGCGACCGAGGATGATCTTGATTAAATCCGCTTGCTCGCCGAGCAGACTATCGAGGTTGTGTAGTCCTTTGTGGTGGCCTTGATTGCGGCTGATGTCGACCATGCGTCGGATCAGTTGATTGGCTTGGGATGCGTATTGAGTGATGTTCTTCAACCCTTTGGCGATGTCTGAATCCTCTTCGACCAAGTGCTGAATGGAGTCTGAGTAAGAGTAGACCCCCGTCATTATATTGCCGAAATCGTGTGCCATTCCACTGATCAGTGTCGACAGATTTTGCTGCCAGGAGGCGTTGCTCAGGCGTTTTTCCGCAACGGCCTGGCGGGTAACATCGACGAGG
>JBJHBN010000478.1:0-2963 GCA_050485505.1 Opitutales bacterium
CAGCAACCTGCGCCTGGCCGCCGAGGGTGATATCGTTGTCGGCAACCTGTTGGCGGCGAACGTATCCCTTTACTCCGCAAGTGGCGCAATTGTTAATGCTATCGACTCCAGTCTGAATGTCACCGCGGATCAGCTTCGCTTGGAAGCTCAGGGCAGCATTGGAGCCTCCGACCGCCACCTGAGTGTGGACGTGGATACTCTGACCGCTGAATCAAAAGCTGGATCCATATTTATTACCGCAGAAAGCGGCGTTGTTATCGGGGCAGTAACAGTCACGGTTGAAGAACTGACTTCCGACGCCGGATCCGACAGCTCAAGCGATGCCAGCCAATCGGGTCTGACAACCCTTGCTGACGGCGACATCATTCTGGTAGCCGTCACTGGGTCCATCGAAGTGGATTCAGTTGTGAGTGCAAACGGTGCTGGCCGCGTGCTGCTGACTGCCGAAGCGGGTGCCTTGACCGTCAACGCCGATATCCTCAGCGACGCAGGGCTGATCACGCTCCATGCAGAGACCGGGATTGATGTGACCGAATCGGTTGTCATCGAAAGCGCTGCCGACATCAGTCTCAATGCGCAGACGGAGGGCATTACAATCGACGGCACAGTGAACATCACTGCCACCGACAGCAACCTGCGCCTTGCGGCCGAAGGTTCCATCGAAGTGGGCAACCTTTCAGCAGCGAAGGTATCTATCCTTTCAAACAGCGGCAGTATTTCGAACGCCACGGGCTCAACGCTGAATGTGGACGCCAGCCAGTTGCGTCTTGAAAGCGAAGGCTCCATAGCGGAAGCCAGCCGCCACCTGAGTATTATTGTTGATGTGGTTACGGCCGTGTCGCATTCCGGCAGCATTTTCCTGCGTGCTGAAAGCGGATTGACCGTTGGCAGTGTCGGGGTGGTTGTCGAAGAACTGACTTCCAACGCCGGAGTGACCGACTCCAGCGATTCTTCCCAGTCGGGCCTGCTGACACATGACAACGGCGACATCGTTCTGGTGGCCCTGGACGGGTCCATAGCAGTGAATGCTCTGGTGGAAGCCAACGGCGAAGGCCGCGTTTTGGTCTCCGCCGAGACGGGTGCGCTTTCACTTGAGAGCAACATTCTCAGCGGCAGTGGCCTTATTAGTCTGCATGCCAACGAGAGCATCACGGTTGGCGAAAGCATTGTCATCGAAACGGCCGCCGACATCAGCCTAGAAGCAGTGACCGGGTCCATTGTTCTGGACGGAACGGTCTGGATTGAAGCCACTGGCAGCACTCTGCGCCTTGCTGCAGAAGGGGATGTTGTGCTGGGCAACCTGGTTGCAGCGGATGTGAGCTTACTTTCCCTCAGTGGAGCAATCCTCAACGCCGCCGACACAACGCTGAATGTGGAAGCTGACAACCTGCGGCTTGAGTCTGCGAACAGCATTGGCGAACCGCAGCGTCACATCAGCGTGGATGTAAACTCTCTTGCCGCACAGTCCTCCGGCGGCTCAATTTTCATTACAGCCATGAGTGCGACTGAAGTCGGTACCGTTGCCACGACCGTAATTGTGTTCACCAGTGTTGCCGGCACCGCAACAGTAAGCGACGAAAGTCAATCCGGTCTGACGACCTTAGCTGATGGCGACATTGTGCTGGTTGCCGAAAGCGGCTCAGTGACCCTGAACGAAGGTGTCAGCGCCGATGGTGAAGGCAATGTTCTGGTCGCAGCCGACAGTGGCAGCCTTGAGGTAAATGCGGCTATCACCAGCGGATCGGGCTGGATAAGCCTGCATGCTGAAGAGGACTTAAGCATTGGCGCCGGAGTCAATATTTTGAGCGCCGCGGATATCAGTCTGCTGGCAAACACCGGTGCAATCACCATGAATGGCACGGCAACGATTGAAGCCACTGGCAGCAACCTGCGTCTTGCGGCCGGGATGGATGCGCTTGTTGGCAACCTGCGTGCGGCCGCAGTCTCGGTCGTAGCGAACAGTGGAGACATTTTGAATGCCGCCGGTTCGAGTCTCAATGTCGAGGCCAGCGATCTGCGCCTTGAAGCCGAAGGCAGCATCGGTGAATCCGGCCGTCACCTGAGCGTGGACATTGACGAACTGAGCGCACTGTCGAGAACCGGGGACACCTTTATCAGCGCTGAGAGCGAGTTGATCGTTGGCAGTGTGGAAGTGAGCGTAACTGAATTTACCCGCACCGCCGGAAACACCAGCCTGACCGATGCAAACCAGTCCGGCCTGACGACTACTGATAGTGGAGACATCGTTCTGGTCGCTGATAGCGGCTCAATCACTCTGAATGAAGCCGTCAGCGCCGACGGGGCTGGCCGTATCCTGATTGTCGCCGAGACGGGAGCGCTCTCGGTCAAAGCCGACATCACCAGCGGAACAGGACTCATTACCCTTTATGCTCTGAGCGATATTGAGGTTGCTGAGTCGATCTCGATCAGCAGCAACGCCGACATCAGCCTGAAGTCCGGCAGTGGCGAAATCGATATGCATGGAACTGCTTCGGTAGAAGCTACGGACAGCAATCTGCGTCTGGCGGCCGAAGACGACATCGTTCTGGGCAACCTGATCGCAGCGAATATCTCTGTCCGCTCTCATGCAGGAGCGATTATCAATGCAGAGGATTCGACTCTGAATGTATCGGCGTCCGAACTGCGCCTGGAAGCTCAGGGCAGCATTGGAACCTCCGACCGCCACCTGAGCGTAGACGTGGATACCCTGACCGCTGAATCGAAAGCCGGATCCATCTTTATTACCGCAGAAAGCGGAGTCGTTGTCGGAACCGTTGCTGTTGCCGTCGAAGAACTGACTTCGGACGCCGGAAGCGGCAGTTCAAGCGATGTCAGTCAGTCGGGGCTGACGACTCTGAATGACGGCGACATCGTTCTGGTGGCCCTGAGCGGAGAGGTTGTGATTGAGGACGCTGTCAGCGCCCACGGCGCAGGCCGCGTGCTGATTGCCGCCGGTGCGGGAG
>JBJHBN010000479.1:0-2963 GCA_050485505.1 Opitutales bacterium
ATCTTACAGTCACCTGGAATCAGTAGTATCGGGCTCTTGCGCAGGGGCTGACCGATGCTATTAAGAAGTTCAAGTTTCCGTTTGATGAATCTCCAAATGAAAGTTGCTATGCCTTACCCTTATTTACCCTTTCGCCCGATCATTATGGTAATGACGGCTTTGCTGACTCTTTGCGTCGGTCTTTCTGCGCAGATGCAGGTTGAAGCCCTGAAAAGGGGCCTGATTGCAATTCAGCAAGAAGATGGCTTCTACCTTAGCTGGCGTTTGTTGGGAACTGAACCCTACGAGATCGCCTTCAATGTATACCGCGACGGCAAGCGTCTGAACGAAGAGCCGTTGACAGGGGCCACTATTTTTACGGACCGCGAAGGTTCCGCCGATAGCCGCTATACGGTGAATGCAGTCCTCGATGGAAACGAAGTGGACTCCAGCGAACCGGCACGAATGATTTTGAACACCGAGGGCGCGAATGCTGGTTATTTTGATATTCCGTTGCAGCGCCCGGAGACCGGGCCACAAGGTGGTAGCTATTCGCCAAACGACGCCAGTGCGGGAGACCTAAACGGCGACGGCCACTATGAGATCGTATTAATGTGGGAACCCTCCAATGCCAGGGACAATGCTCACCGCGGGATTACCGACAATGTTCTACTGGACGCGTATACGCTGGATGGCGAGCTATTGTGGCGGATCGATCTCGGGCCGAACATCCGCGCTGGTGCCCACTATACACAGTTCATGGTCTATGACTTCGATGGCAACGGCCGGTCAGAGATTATGGTGAAGACGGCACCTGGCACGGTTGACGGCGAAGGCGACTTCATTTCCAAGGGTCCGGCGACGGATGCCGATCATTTGGCCATTTACCGCAATACGGCGGGTTACATAATTGAAGGCCCGGAATACCTGACCGTTTTCGATGGTCTGACGGGTGCGGAATTGGATACGGCCGAATACTTTCCTGTGCGCGGCGATGTGTCGGCTTGGGGCGACAGCCATGGCAACCGGGTCGACCGCTTTAATGCCGCAGTTGCCTACCTGGATGGAGAACGTCCGAGCGCGGTTTTCCAAAGAGGTTATTACACCCGGCTTACCATGGCAGCTTGGGATTGGCGCGACGGCAAGCTGACTCGTCGCTGGACCTTCAACTCCGATGAACCGGGTAACGAAAGCTACTACGGACAGGGCAATCATCAGCTTTCAGTAGCGGATGTAAACAACAATGGCCGACATGATATCATCACGGGACCGGCGGTGATCGGTAGCGATGGCAAAGGCCTGCACAATGTGGCCGAATCCATAAACCCGGACGGGCACGGCGATGCCCTGCACGTCACCCAGATGATCAAGGGTGATCCAACTCCGTATATCTTTATGCCCTTCGAGGGTGCGGGCGGACTGGCTTTGCGCCCGGGAAACTCGGCGGAGTATCTCTGGTATTTTTACGAGGGCGTAGACCATGGCCGGGGCGTCGCGGCCGAGTTGGATCCGGAAATGCCCGGCTTCCACTTCTGGGGTTCCGGTGAGGCCGGTTCAAATCTTTTCAATTTCAATGGTGAGCGGGTAGGCGATTCCCCTTCTTCAGTCAACCATGTGATTTGGTGGAACGGTGAGCTGAGCCGGGAATTGCTCAACCGTAATACCATCGAACAATGGCACATTGTCGAAAATCGACCAACCCGCCTGTTGACGGCGGAAGGCGCCAGCTCAATCAATGGCACAAAGGCAAATCCGAACCTGCAAGCCGATCTTTTCGGCGATTGGCGGGAGGAAGTGATCTTTAATCTGAACGATACCCATTTACGGGTATACACTACAACGATGCCCACCGAATACAGACTGCCGACATTGATGCACGATCCGGTTTATCGGGTGGCTATTGCTTGGCAGAACTCCTCCTACAATCAGCCACCACATCCTGGCTATTATATCGCGACCGACATGGATTTCCCGCCACCACCCCTGAATGTAAAAACTCCCGAGTAGATTTTGATTCGCAGCTGCATCCAAGGAACGGCGCTTGAATTCAGTAGGTAGGCTGCTTTATTGTGCGGTCAATGAATTCAGGAGACAAGGCGCGCAGGGTCGGAGTCGAGTTGGAGCTGGGCGGTCTGGATCTCGCTGCGATCGTCCGGCGGGTGCAAGCGGCCGTAGGCGGCGAGCATGAGCCGGTGAGCTCATACGAGTCGCGGGTTACAGGGAGCTCGGTCGGCGATATCCGAATCGAGCTGGATGCGATTCTGTTTCGGGAATTCAAGCTCAGGGGTTTTCTCAAGGGACTGCGGTTGGAAAAAGTGAAGGCCGACTTGGGCGCCCAGGTTGAAAAAGTCATGGCAACCGAGGCCCGGCGCTTCGTTCCATTCGAGTTGGTTTTTGATCCGATTGAGATGGATCGGATATCTGAACTGGAGGCGGTACGCGAATCCCTATGCCAAGGGGCGGAGGGGACCGGGGCTTCGGTCTTTAATGCTTTTGGGCTGCATTTCAATCCGGAACTCGATCCCTTGGATGCCAGCATTGTTCTGAGATACCTTCAGGCTTTTTTGATTCTTTATGATGAGTTGAAGGATATGCACGGAATTGATTCAACCAGGCGAATCAGTCCGTTTATAGACCCTTATCCCAGGCGATATGTTCGCAAGGTATTAAATACCAACTACAGGCCGGATATTGAGACCTTGATCGACGATTACCTGGATGACAACCCTACGAGGAACCGACCGCTGGACCTGCTTCCGGTGTTCTGTCACCTTGATGAAGAGCGGGTGCGCCTGCGACTACCGGACGAAAAAATCAGCAAGCGACCGGCGCTGCATTACCGCTTGCCGGATTGCCGGATAGATGAGCCGGGTTGGACTATCATTGGCGAGTGGGAATTATGGCTACGAGTTGAGCGCCTGGCGAACAAGCCGCGTGGTTTGTATGAGCGCCTGCGCATTGAATATAGCAGAATGAAACATCCC
>JBJHBN010000480.1:0-2954 GCA_050485505.1 Opitutales bacterium
CCTATACATTGATGAGGAGGAAGTCGAGAACCTGCTGCAAACCATCGAAGAGGAACTCCACAATTTGCGTAAGGGCGCAGCCGTCCGCCTCGAGATCGAAGCAGGTGTGCCCGATCCACTGCTCGACGAGCTGCTCGACGCAATACGCCTTCCCAGGCAACATGTCTTCACCATCAACGGCCCTCTGAACCTAATGCGGCTGATGAGCGTTTACGACCTCATTGATCGCCCGGACCTCAAGTTTCCCAACCTGCTGCCGCACTACCCGCCGGCGCTGCGTCAGGCCCCGACCATTTACGATGCGATCCGCGAAAAGGATTATGTCCTCCACCACCCCTTCGACTCCTATGAACCGGTGGTCGAATTTGTGCGCCAGGCCGCCATCGACCCCAAGGTGCTCGCCATAAAGATAACGCTCTACCGCACCAGCAGCGATTCGCCGATTGTCAAAGCCCTGCGCCATGCCGCACAACTGAACAAGCAGGTAACCGTACTGATTGAACTAAAGGCCCGTTTCGACGAAGCCAACAATATCAACTGGGCCAAGGTCATGGAGGAGTCGGGAATCCACGTGGTCTATGGTTTCGTCGGTCTCAAAACCCACTGCAAATGCTGCCTGGTCGTACGCCGGGAAGGTGATGGGCTGCGCCGCTTCGCCCACGTAGGCACCGGCAATTACCACACCAAGACCGCGCGCCTCTACACCGACCTGAGCCTGCTGACCGCGGAAGAGGAAATCACCAACGAGGTAGCACAGGTTTTTAACACTCTCACCGGTTTTGCCAAATCACCGGAGTTCCGCAAATTGATGGTGGCTCCATACACCCTGCACCGGAAGATGAACGAACTTATTATGCAGGAAGCCCGCAACGCGCGCAAGGGCCTGCCTGCCCGAATCATCGTCAAATGCAACAGCTTGATCGACAAGGAAACCATCGACCACCTATACCAGGCCTCGCAAGCCGGTGTGCAAATCGATCTGCTGATTCGCGGCATCTGCGGCCTGGTTCCCGGCGTCAAGGGAATGAGTGAAAACATCCGCGTACGCAGCTTGCTCGGCCGATTCCTGGAACACAGTCGCATCTTCTACTTCGAAAATGCCCGCGGCGAACGGCCCCTACTGTTCGCCGGCAGCGCCGACTGGATGGCACGCAATTTTTACCGCCGCAACGAAGTCATCTACCCCATCGAGCAGGAAGACCTGCGCAACCGAATTCTTGAGGAGGTCATCGAGACCTACCTCAAAGATACCCGCAACGCCACCCAGCTCCGCCCCAGCGGCAGCTACACCCCATTGACCGTCCCCAAAGACGAAGCCCCTTTCTCCGCTCAGGACGCATTCATTGCCCTCACCGAGGAACGCAATCGGCAAGCGGAAACGCTCGCCAATGAAACGCTAAGCAGTTAATCCTCAGGATTCTCGCGATTATTTAAATTAGGAAGCCTAATCATTTGACTTCGTTTCCCAAAATCATCTAATCCGAACGAAACCAAAAAGATAAATATTATGACAACCATTGTAGACATCCGCGCGCGCGAAATCATCGATTCCCGCGGCAATCCGACCATCGAAGTCGACGTTGAACTCGAATCCGGCATCATTGGTCGCGCTGCCGTTCCCTCTGGAGCCAGCACTGGCGTCAACGAAGCCCTCGAGCTCCGTGATGGCGACCTCAAGGGCAAACAAGGCACCGGCATCGATAAAAAGCGCTTCGGAGGCAAAGGGGTTCTCAAGGCTGTGCAGAATGTGCATGACCTGATCGCTCCTGCGTTGATGGGCATGGACGCCATCGACCAGGCTGGCATCGACGCCAAGATGATCGAACTCGACGGCACCGCCAACAAAAAGAAGCTGGGTGCCAATGCAATGCTCGGTGTGTCCCTCGCCACGGCCAAGGCTGCTGCAGACGCACTCGAAATGCCTTTGTTCCGCTACATTGGTGGCACCAACGCCAAGGTCCTGCCGGTTCCGATGATGAACATCATGAACGGCGGCGCCCACTCCGACGCCCCGATCGACATCCAGGAATTCATGATCATGCCGGAAGGCGCCAAGTCCTTCAGCCATGCGCTGCAGATGGGCGCAGAGATTTTCCATTCCCTCAAAAAGGTCCTGCGTGCCCGCGGTCTCTCCACCGCCGTCGGTGACGAAGGTGGATTTGCTCCCAACCTCGACAGCAATGAAGACGCCCTCGAAGCAATTGCCAAGGCCGTCAAGGACGCTGGTTACAAACTCGGCAAGGACATTTTCATCGCCCTCGACGTTGCAGCCAGCGAGTTCTACGACAAGAAGACCAAAAAGTATGTCTTCAGCAAGTCCGACGGCAGCAAGCGCAGCAGCGCTGAGATGGTCGACTTCCTCGCCGACCTCTGTGCCCGTTACCCGATCCTCTCAATTGAAGACGGTTGTGACGAAGACGACTGGGAAGGCTGGAAGCTCCTGACTGAGCGTCTCGGCGAGAGCGTGCAACTGGTGGGTGACGACTTGTTCGTGACCAACACCAAGTTCCTCGAAAAGGGTATTGAGCTCGGTGTAGCCAACTCAATCCTGGTAAAGGTCAACCAAATCGGCACTTTGACGGAAACACTCGACGCCGTCGAAATGGCAAAGGAGCACGGCTACACCAGCGTGCTGTCCCACCGTTCCGGCGAAACCGAGGACACCACCATCGCCGATATCGCGGTTGCCACCAACTGCGGCCAGATCAAGACCGGCTCGATGAGCCGCTCCGATCGCGTCGCCAAATACAATCAGTTGCTGCGCATCGAAGAAATGCTTGGCGACCGTGCGGTCTACGGCGGTAAGATCTGATTTGGAATCCAACCGATTTTATTGCAAAAAGGCCGGACATTGCGTCCGGCCTTTTTTTGTTCAAAAATTCAAGTGAGCTGCGCTATGCGGCACGGCCACCACGCATCAAACCGATCAAGCCAATAATGGTGAGAATCAGACC
>JBJHBN010000481.1:0-2952 GCA_050485505.1 Opitutales bacterium
CCAATACGTGTTTCGACGGGGCCATAGCTCAGCTGGGAGAGCGCCTGCCTTGCACGCAGGAGGTCGGCGGTTCGATCCCGCCTGGCTCCACCACTTTCCTTCAGGCATCAGCGAACAGGGATCAGATGTATCCGATTCCTGTTCCTTGGTGCTCGAAGCGCCTGCTCTTTAACAATGTGGATGAAGTGAAGTTGCTGATATGGATCGGCGCTGGTCTGTTGTCTGGGCCGGGGCTGATCATAGAAGTGGGTTCAAAACTGCAAGCGCATGTAAGAAGGGAATGGATCGGAGAGCGTCCGGTCTGTTTCTGGTGCAGTCCTTGACTGAAGTACCGATCAGACTCTTTCGGGTTATATGGTCAAGTGACGAAGCGCACCTGGTGGATGCCTAGGCAGCTGGAGGCGATGAAGGACGTGGTAGCCTGCGAAAAGTCTCGGGGAGCCGGCAAACAGGCTTTGATCCGGGAATGTCCGAATGGGGAAACCCGGCCATCTTCTGGTGGTCATCACACACTGAATCCATAGGTGTGTGAGGCGAACGCGGGGAACTGAAACATCTAAGTACCCGTAGGAAAGGAAATCAATTGAGACTCCCTGAGTAGCGGCGAGCGAAAGGGGACTAGCCCTTAAGTCTCATCAGTCATAGTGGAACGGTCTGGAAAGTCCGGCGACAGAGGGTGATAGCCCCGTACACGAAATGGCTTTTGAGATGAAATCGAGTAGGTCGGGACACGTGTTATCCTGATTGAACATGGGGGGACCATCCTCCAAGGCTAAGTACTCCCAGCTGACCGATAGTGAACCAGTACCGTGAGGGAAAGGCGAAAAGAACCCCGGTGAGGGGAGTGAAATAGAACCTGAAACCAGGTGCGTACAAGCAGTCGGAGCGCTGCGCCTCAATCGCTTCGCGATTGGGCCGCAGGCTCCGCCTGCAGAAGACAGAAGGCAGAAGACAGAAGACAGAAATCGAAAAGCGGAAAGCGGGAAGCGGAAAGCGGACCTGACCGGTGTCGAGTCCTGACTAAAAGTTGACAGTATTTTTTATGGTTTGATTGGTAAGGGAAGTTATTCGGGCGACATCGAGAATGGGCATAAAAAACTCGTCGGAGATGTCGGTGCGAATAACTTCCCGGTTGCGGGTTATGCGGCACTTTGGTGAACAGCTGAGGGTTTTCTCTTCCCCAGTGAGTTGTGCGGCCGCTCTTCGTTATACAAGTAAATTGCTTCTTCGACGGCCAAGTGCGCCTGCCTTTTATTTCGGAACTTTAAATCAAGGTTATACTCGTTTTTGAGGATTCCATTGACCCTCTCGGCGTTAGAGTTTTCCGCACAATGATTTACTTCGGTCATACTGATGGACCAATCGTTTTCGCGAAGCACTTTTGTATATTCATGGCAGCAATACTGGCTGCCGCGGTCACTGTGGTGTATCGGCCACCGGTTACCAGGAACCTGTTTCATTGCCATCATTAACGCCTTGATGCTTTCTGAGGCATTCAGATTGTCAGCGAGATTCCATCCCACAATTTTGCGGGAGAAAAGATCGGTTATCAACGATAGATATAGCCACCCTTCATCGGTGCGTAGATAAGTGATATCTGAAACCAGAGCCTGATTTGGGGCCGTTGTTTCACGCTTTGGCAGCAAGTTGCGATACAGCGGTAGGCTATGGCGACTATCGGTGGTCTGCACCCACTTGCGTTTTGGCTCAATCAAAAGCTTTTTTCTACGCAATACATCAAACAGGCGATCGCGGCCAATTTTCACACCAGCCGCTGTCCAAATGCAGCGAAGTTCATGTAGCAGCTTGCGCGTTCCCATTCGCGGATGTTTCCTGCGCTTAAGCTTTACCTGCTCCTCTACAAGAGCTTCATCAATGGCGTAACCTTTACGCATCCTTCTTCCCTTGTAATACGCTTGGGTCGATATCCCCGAAAGCCTGCATAATCTGACAATACTGCAGCCCTTCACTTTGGATCCTTTTTGCGCGGAGGTCCGGATAGCGTCGTGGCGTGTTTTTTTTTGAACTGCTCCGGATCGGTTTCCATGCGGTTGCAGGCAATCTCCAAATAGGAATCACTAAGCAAACTGCGCATTTGGGCGTCGGCCAGTGCTGTTTCAAGGGCACGCACACGCTTCTTTAATTCTTTTGTTTCATCAACTTCTTCAAGGCTCATAATTTTGATTCGTTTAGGGATGTATTCATCCGACCCGTAGCGGCGAAGCCACCGGTGGACAGTTGCCATACCAGGGATCCCAAGTGAAACCCTGGCATGGTATGCGTTGCGGAACTTGCCGGACTCAATCTGATCTACTACTTGACGCTTGAAAGCTTCGCTGTAGGTGACGTGTTTATGGATTTTCATAGTCTAATTTTTTGATTAGACTGTCAACCTATGGCCGGACCTGACCCCACCCTTTCAGCCCAGGCCGGCCCCAGTCTTCGGCAAACCCGCTCTTTAGCAGTTGGCCGTGCCCCATCCCAGTATAGTCTATCTCCAGCCTGTTTGGCAGCATCCGTCCGGTCTATAACACCCGGGTTGCCCGTGGGCCTGTCGGTCCCGCCCGTTCGGCATCATCTCCTCCACCATCTCGTCTTGTCGGCATCGACAGCATCGTCGAGCATGCGCCGATCTGTCTGCGCGCCTGTCAACGACGCTAATATAGGCAGCGTTCCATAGAGGCACAAAGCTTCGTGCGGATTCATGCAATGTTGCCGGCGGCCTGCGCCAACCAGTCGCGGAAGGCGTCGATGTCAGAAGCCCGGTATCGAGCCAGGGTCTCTCCCGAACCAACCTTGATAGACAGTCCATTCATCCGGTTGACTGCCCGGAATGCGTCCTCGTCGGTTACGTCATCGCCAGCAAACAGGGGGATGCGGCCGGCAAAAGGCGCTTCCGTCATGAACGCCTCGACGGCATCGCCTTTCGAGGCTTTTCCTGCCTTCACCTCC
>JBJHBN010000482.1:0-2949 GCA_050485505.1 Opitutales bacterium
GTTCAGGAGATTGTCGATATCGATGACGACGGCCGCCCGGTTTACCGCACGACTCACAATGTGCGTGCGTCGATTTCAGTGGCTGCCGACCAGCTGCTTGACCCCGACTATGCCCTAAGCGGCAGTGGGGTGACCATCGGTATGTGGGATGGCGGCACCGCCCGCGCCAACCACCAGGAGTTTGCCGGAGACCGCATGCAGGTCGTGGATAGCTCCGCCGCTATCAACCACGCAACCCACGTTGGCGGAACCATGATCGCCGCAGGTGTCCGGGCGGATGCCCGCGGTATGGCACCCGCAGCCCGGGTGGAGTCCTACGATTGGAACAATGACAAGTCGCAAATGCTTTCAAGGGCAGCTGCCTCGGAAGAAGATGGCGACCGGCTTTTTCTCTCCAATCACAGCTACGGCTACATCGCCGGTTGGTCGCGGACCGGGCAAAACGACCCGGCCTTCATCTGGTATGGAGGTTCTGAAATCGATCCCCGATTCGGCCAGTATAACGTATTCGCCCGCGACAGCGATGCCATTGCCTACGCTGCTCCCTATTACCTTATGTTCCGCAGTGCCGGCAATGATCGCACAGAAAATCCACAGTCCGGTCAAGCAGTACGTCTCTCCCCCAGCAGCTCTACTACCGTCGCCTACAATCCATCAGTGCACCCTGCCGGTGACGGTGTCTACCGGGGTGGGTACAACACCATCAGTTTTGATGGCCTCGCCAAAAACGTCATCACAATAGGCTCGGTGTCCGATGCGGTCACCGCCGGCCAGCGCGATATAACTGCGGCGCAGGTTTCCGCCTTCAGTTCATGGGGCCCCACCGACGACGGCCGTATCAAGCCGGACCTTGTAGCCAATGGAGAAAGTCTTTTATCGACCCTCAACAACAGCAGCAGTTCCTATGGGTCCTTCAGCGGGACGAGTATGTCGTCACCAAATGCTGCCGGGGCGGCTGCACTGCTGATTGAAAAATACCGCAATCTTTTTCCGGATCAGGCGATGCGGGCCGCAACCCTGAAGGGTCTACTTATCCACACCGCCGATGACATCGGTCCACCCGGGCCAGACTACCAGACCGGCTGGGGCCTGCTGAATGTTGAGGCGGCTGCGCAGATGATTCGTAGCCATGCGGAGGATCCCGCCCGCCAGAGCATTAGCGAGAACCGTCTGGACACGGAGAATTTCATCGAGGTCTACGAGTTTGTCTGGGACGGCGTTTCGCCAATCCGTGTCACTCTGGCGTGGACCGATCCACCCGGCAGCGCCACCACAGGCACGGACATTCGTGCCCCCCGCCTGCGCAACAATCTGGATGTGCGTGTGGTCGACCCTGAAATGCAGGACCACTACCCTTACGTCATGCCGTTTGTTGGGGTCTGGACCGAGGAATCCATGTCCGAACCAGCCACTACAGGAGTGAACAACACCGACAATGTTGAACAGGTATTCATTCAATCCCCGGAACAAGAGGGCGTCTATCGGGTAATCGTCAGCCACCAAGGTAGCCTGCAGAATGACATGCAGGACTACTCCCTCTTCATCAGCGGAGCCTCGGGCGATGAACCGGAGCCCGCAGACCTGACTGTTTTTGGCATTTCCCCTGCCGTTGGAGCCATTGGGGACCGTCTGACCTTCAACCTTTCCGGTCTGGCATTGAGCACGGTTACAGAGGTTCGCCTGACTCGGGAAGGATCTGAGCTTGAAGACCTCACAGCCGAAGACCTGCGCATGGCAGGCAACCAGCTGCGAGGTCTTTTTGATCTGGCTGAAACACCGGCAGGCATCTGGGATGTTGTTGTTTCCAACGAAGAGAATTCAGTCGTTCTGGAGAATGCTTTCGAAGTTGTCGACACCCTGCTGAGCCAGGATTTCAATACAGATTTTGGCGACTGGGTATTTTCCCAGGTTCGCGGGGACAACCAGTGGTTTGTCACCAATGCAGACGCACATTCCCCACCAAGCTCGGCATTTTCCCCAGCGCCTGAAACAGCCTCGACAACCCGGCTGATTTCCCCAGCAGTCCAGATTCCCACTGCAGCAAGCAATTTGCAACTACGCTTCTGGCATCAGTTTCAATTTCAGCCCAACCAGGATGGAGGTCGTCTTTATGTGTCCTTCAACGGTGAACCATGGATCGGCTCCGACGAACCGGGTTCGGGTTTGAACATTCTCAGCAATGACTACAATGCCACCATCCGCCGAATCGGATTACCTCAAAGCCGCAGTGATTTTGCCGGCGAAAGGGCTTGGTCTGGCGACAGCGGCGGCTTTATCGAAACCGTTGTAGAGATCGATGAGGATGTATTCGCGGACCAGAGCGTGCGTTTCGCCTGGACCCTTGCCACCAACGGAAGCATTGCCAGCCCAGGCTGGTATGTCGACAGTATTTCTCTGACCACTCAGGCTGTTCAGCAATTCGATCCCCCCATCATTACGACGGAACCCTTTGTCGAAGGTGCTGATACCGTGGATGAGGACGATGTTAGTTGGGCCATTGTGAACGAAGCCGATGCCGTTGTCTCAGTCGCTGCTGAACCGTCCGATGGTTCGCAAAGTTTAAGTTTCAGCTGGACCGGGTCCGGCCCCGCTCCCGTTTTCTTTTCTCCCAACAACACGGCGGAAGCATCGACCTCGCGGATCGAATTTGAAGGCGCCGGCGACTACACCATCAGTGTCAACGTCACTGACAGTAATGGGCTGTCCTCATTGGCAACGACCTACATTCGGGTTCTGCCTGCGGCATCAGACATTCGAGTAACACCGTCTTCGGTAACTCTGACCGTTTGGGACACGCAGCAATTCATCGCAACAATGCTCGACCAGTTCGATGAGCCACTGCCACAGCAGCCGGAGGGCTTCGATTGGGCCGCCACTGGAGGCGGCGGCATTGACGAGAATGGACTGTTCAGCGCCACCTCAGTCGGGGACAACTTCACTATATCTGCG
>JBJHBN010000483.1:0-2945 GCA_050485505.1 Opitutales bacterium
TTCTTGATGTTGGCCGCAAATCGCTCTTCCTGAAATGCGATCTCCTGTGCGGTACGGAAATCACCGCCAGTTACGACAAATTCCTCCAGATCAATAATTTCATCCTCCGTGCGCCCACGTCGAAGATTGAAGTTGGTGCGAACACCCTCCCCCGCAATAACCTCCACCGTCTGGGTAATGGGAGCCCAACCGCTGTAGGAAACTCGAACGGTCATTGAGCCCGCCGGTACGTTACGAATCCGGTATTCACCAAAATCGTTGGTGACATCGTATTGGTCAGTATCGACGACGGTCACAACAGCGTTCGCCAAATACCTGCCAGTTTGAGCGTTTATAACTCGGCCCTCAATGGAACCCACATCGCCGCTCTGCGCGTACACGGATACTCCTTCCCCGAGAAATAGTCCGGAGATCAGGAGTGCCAAAATGAACCGAAGGCGATAGAAAAAAGAGCCTGTTAAACAAAAATAGTTATTTGATCGCATCATATCCGAATGTCAGTAGTTTGGAATTTGGTAAAAAAGAGGTTTTTATGGAGGCTCGCGCAGCCAATTAGCCGACAGAGAAGGGGAAGCTAAGAGCGGGCATACGCCATACAGGTCAGCGGAATCAGGGGTTGAGAGCCAAGGTGAATAATTGGTTGAAATAGTGTGAAGTTCATTTCAATTTCATTCAGGAGGCTGCGTCAATGATAATCTCCAAAAAAACACAAAATTCCAACCATCTCTTCACCCCGAAAAACTCTTAGAGACCAACTCTTACGAAGCCTATAGGGTCTTTCCACTCCGAACTTCCACAGAAATAACAAAGCCCCAGCCACAATCTCGACAACGACCATCCCCAAGGAAGAATCCTAATAAATCTAGTGAAATAAAATGAAACCCTGTCCGCACCATAGCCGCCAATGGTCGTCAGACTCTCATAACCCTGACCCAGGGTCACACTGGTTGTGCGGCGATGAAAAAGTAAGGGCAGCAAGAGCAGCAATCAGCGCCAGTCACCAAACAGGCGAACAGTCTGCGGGATGCGAACGGCCCAAACAAATCGCAATCGCTAATTTATATGAATTCAGTCGTAATTCTGGAGTAAAAATCCGGCACACAATGAGCCTTAAGTCGAACGGGATGAGCAGGAAGGTGATTGGTTACTGCTGCTTTCTCCCCAAGCCTCCAATCGATGGTAGATCTGTAGTAATAGAATGCTGGCTGCGGCGACAAGAAATGTCTGCGTAGAGCTGCCCGTCCCATAGCCACTGACTGTCGTCAATAGACCGTCATCCTCGACCAAGGTGAAGCTATGGGTGCTGGAATGAAACCACAAAGGGGCCAAAAGCAACAGCCAGCGCCAATCACCGAATAAGCGATACGTGTGGGGAACTCGGCCAGGGAGGTCCAGCAGCCTGCGGAAGATGAGCCAAGCAAAATAGAGGGTCGCACAAATAGCTAGAAACAACCCGGGAAAACTGAAATCGCAACTGAAAACCTGCGATTGGCTGGAGCCGTCGGAAATAGACCGCTCTAAAGTTCGCTCAAGCCGCCAATTGGTCAGCGCTAAAAACAGAGCAAAGCCAATAATCCAGTATGCTTGCTCAGAGGGAACCCGAGCAGCTCTGCGGATTCCCATAATTCCGAGAATGAATACCAGCAATCCAAGCGACAGCCAGAGAACAGTTAGCTTCCAGGAAAATCCGGAAGCGGAAAAGTCATAAACTATCGACTGCATCTGGTAAAATTAACACTAAACATAACGCCCAAACAAGCCTACATTCTCGTAATGACGGATATCCTGAATCATGCCAGCCTGGTGCTGAACTGCGACCACATCAAAGCGCAGGGTCTTCGGGCGCCAGTAGAGCCGACGGTAATAAGCCAGGGCAGTCCGCCGAAGTACGCGCCATTTGTGTTGGCGGATGCTTTCATAAGGCGGCACCTTGGCCCCAGTACTGCGGGCGCGGACCTCAACAAATATCAGGATTGATTCGTCCCGCAAAATCAGGTCGATCTCCCCGTGACCATGACGCCAGTTACGGGCGAGGAGCCGGAAGCCCTTCTCCCCCAGATAGCCTAAGGCCGCCGCTTCTCCCATACTTCCCAACGCTTGACTGTCCGCAGATTCCATGAGGACAAAATTGACGCGGCAACCCAGCAAAACAAGGCGTCAAACTCATTATTTCTTAGTATTCTAGAGACTTGACAGCTTCGAGAAAATCGTTCGGCGGATCTACCTGAAATTCCAAATCCTGGCCGGATACGGGGTGCATGAAAGTAATTCGGCCGGCATGGAGCATGACCCGGGGAAAGTCATAGGGAGCCGATTGAGATCGGTATCCGTAGAGGCTGTCGCCAGCCAGTGGATGCCCGATGTGAGCCATGTGAACACGAATCTGGTGGGTTCGACCAGTGAAGATATCGACGTCGACCAGCGCCACTCGATCATTGGCATAACTGCCGAGCAGGTGATAGCGACTGTGGGCGGATCGGCCATCCGGACGGACGGTCATCCTGGTTCGCTGCACCGGATGGCGGCCGATGGGCTCGACAATATCGGCAGTGGCGGACCGCGGCAGGCCCATAACCAATGCCCGGTAGGTTTTTCCGACCCTGCGTTCGGCAAATTGCATGGCCAGCCCACGAAAGGCGGCATCGCTCTTGGCCACGACGATGAGGCCACTGGTTTCCTTATCCAGGCGGTGGACAATACCTGGCCTCTCGGTGCCACCGATGCCGCTCAGGGCGCCTTTGCAATGGTGCAGTAGGGCATGCACCAGAGTATCGGGTCCGGTGCCATTTCCGGGGTGCACGACCATTCCACACGCTTTATTGATAACCAGCAGGTCGTCGTCCTCAAAAACCACCTCGAGAGGAATCGCTGCCGGAGTCAGATCCAGTGGTTCGGGTGCGGGGATCGTAAACTGGATGGTATCACCGGGGCGGACCTTGTCACTC
>JBJHBN010000484.1:0-2943 GCA_050485505.1 Opitutales bacterium
ACTCGAAGACCCAACGCTCTCCGACCGGACGGGCAATGCGAATGCCATTTTTCAGAATCTGCTGGGAAACAGCGTTATCCCAGCGAACCCCGCCGATGGTGATAGCGGAGCTTTCAAACACGCCGAACTGGGTGGCGAATGAGATAAGTAGGTTGTCGGTCAGACGATAATCGACCTGACTGAGCAGCCCGGCGGTCCAGATGAGGGTACCAAAGGCACCGTCATAGGTTCCCCGAGCCAAGGCGCCGCCGAAGGGAGTTACCGACCAGCCCCAGGGCTGTTCGGCAGAGAGGCGGCGAATATGGGCTTGGAAGCCGAGGTTGAAACCTCCGCCAAAGATCTCGGTGCCAGCCATATCCGTGTAACTCAAAGGAACACTGCCGATGAAACGCGTGCGAGGGGTCAGAGCAAAATGGAAGGGAAACTCCAGATTGACCGCCTCGCCGTGCAAGGTGCCGCCTTCCACATCCGCGCGAATGCGGTCGTAGGAAAACTCAACCCCCATGCCGGGACCGCGGCGTTGTTCGGGGGCCAATTGCCCAAAGGACTGCGCTACCCGACCGCCATCACGGATACTGCCAAAGGCATAGGTTGAAAAAATACTGCTAGCGAGCCGGGCCGTCGATGAATTGGGATTTCCATCCGAAAGCGAAGTGGGCGCGGCGCCGGCAATCTGTTCTTCGAGTTTGGCCAACTCGGACATGCCGACGTCTTTGAACCATGTTTCCACCTGATCGGTCATGTCCTGACGGGAAACCCCAGAGAAGCTCACTTCCAGATCTGAAAGCTCACTGCGTAAAGTCACGTGCCTCCCAGTCGAATCAATTTCGACCTGCAGGGCATCATCAATGCCATAATAGCGAATCTCACCAAAGATTGGCAGCCCTTGTTGTTCGAATACGGCAAATTCCTCGCGGCCTTCAAAGAGTTTGCTGATGAGGTCGATCAGGCGAGCTGATTGCGATGATATCTCGATGTCTGCATCGGTATTGCTGTCCCGCACATTGACACCGAATAAACGCAGGGGATCGGCGGAAGCGCTGGTGGCAGCTGCAGCGAACAGCGAGCTGAAGACAAAGCAAACACGCAAGAGAGAGGGAGAAGACATGGGAGTAGGTTCTCAAGGAGAAGAGACATCTGTCAAGGAGCGACTACACTCCTCAATCGGGGCGATCGCGGCTACGTAGGTGCGGCGGCCCCCGACGCACTGCGCGTAATTGAGACTGCGTTGTTTTGGTTCCCGCGCTCGGGGCGATCGCGGCTACATTAATAAAATACCTCCTCGAGGCAGAGACCACGGGCGGGGGCCGTTTGCACGGAATTGCTGCGTTTTCGGGCGGCAAGAATCTCAAGGAGGTCGTCGGGCTGGAGTTTGCCGATGCCGACGGAGAGTAGACAACCGGCGAGGCTGCGGACCATGCGAAAGAGGTAGCCATCGGCCTCGGTGACCATGCGTATACGGGGACCAGTGCGAATGACCTCAAGGCGACGGAGGTCTTTGACGGGTTGATCCTCACGATCATCGTGGGGGTTTGCAGTAAATGAGCTGAAATCGTGCTTGCCTATCAAATGGGCGGCGCCGGCGTTCATGGCATCGACATCGAGCCGACGGTTATTCAGAGACCAGCAATAGCGGGTTTCAAAAGGATCCGCATAGCCTTCAAAAAAGCTGTAGCTGTAACGTTTGCCGATAGCTGAATAACGGGCATGGAATTCCTCATTAACCTGTTCCACAGCATAGATTTGCATGCTGTCTGGGTGGCCAATGCGCAGGGCTCGAATCAGGGCTTCGGAACCATGCGGCCAGTCACCATCGAAGTGAAAGACCTGACCTTTTGCGTGGACCCCACTGTCGGTTCGACCCGAGCCATGGATTCTGGTTGGTCGCTCAAACAGCACCTCGAGCCTGCGTTCTACAAAGTCCTGAATCGTCATGCCACTGGGTTGAGACTGCCAACCGTCGTACTGGGTCCCGTCATAAGCAATGCTGCATTTCCAACGCATGCTTATCCTTTCTCCTCCCACTCTTCTTCGTCCTCCCAATCCTCAGAGTCAAAAATCGGTGGAAAGCGTTGGTTGAGAAAATCCTGCAGAATCAGCGCAGCCGCCTGAGAATCAATCGTGCCCTCGGCGCGGACACTGCGCGGATCGCGACGGTAGCGTTTGCTACCTCGAAGAGATTGCTCAACCGCGTGCGAGGTCAGGCGCTCATCAATACGGTGAATCGGCAGCTTGAAGCGTTTTTCCAATTCTTCGATAAAGGCATCAACTTCCTTTGCCTTAAAACCAACAGACCCATCCATATTGTAGGGATAACCTACGACGAGCTCCCTGATCCTGCGACGGGCGATGACATCCTCAATAAAAGCAAAGCGTTGCTCTACCTCCAGCTGAACTGCTGCCGCTACCGGTGTTGCCACTCCGAGCTCATCGCCGTAGGCAAGGCCGATGCGTTTCTCTCCGTAGTCAATCCCGAGGAAGGCCATATTGCTCCCTAAACCAAGTGTTGATAGCGGGGATCGTCCCCCAGCTTTTTTACCATTGCCTTGATGTCCTGAGCCTTATCGCGCGGACAGATCAAGGTGGCATCAGCTGTCTGGATCACCATCAGGTTGTCGACGCCGACCAGACTGATCACATGCCCCGGCTCAGAGCGGACAATGTTTTTACGGCTATCGAGGGCAACCGCGTTGCCCCTTACCACATTGCCATTGGCGTCTTCCGGGTAGTGGCGGGCCACCGCTGGCCATTCGCCCACATCATCCCAATCGAAATCAGCTTCCAGAACCCGCACCACGGAGGCTTTCTCCATAATCGCGTAGTCCACGGAAATCTTCTGCATGCCGGGGTAATAGCGCTCCAGCAAGGTGTCTATCGGGTTGCCCGGGAGCCATTCGGACACCATTTGCTCCATGCTTTGCCACAGTTCAGGTGCCAGCTGCT
>JBJHBN010000485.1:0-2942 GCA_050485505.1 Opitutales bacterium
GGCCGCCAGTCATAGTGTAAATTACGACGATACACCCAAGAATGACACATGCCCAAGTCACAGATAACTGTGCCATGTCGGTTCCTGCAATAAGGACACTGGGATCGGCTATTATCCAATGTGAAGGAACCAAAATGAGAGGACAGAGTACGCGCGCAAGGCCGTAGAGTGCCAAGCCTGTGGTAAAGCTGAAAATTATCTTAAACCAGGTGTAGAACTGAAAAGCCTTTCCGCCGAATCGCAAATTGATAAATTCTGCTGCCGTGGCTACACCGAGCTGCCGCCACCTTGCAGCCATGAAGAAGCCTATAATGAATGCGCCGACCGCATACCCAAGACTGATGCTTATTGCGACAAAGCCAAATTCGTAAGCGATACCGCCCCAAACAACGAACGTGCCTGCAGAAAACATGGTCATGTAAGCGGACATCCCGGATATCCACCAAGGTGACTGCCTTCCCGCCACAAACATCTGCGAGGCCGACTGGGTTGATTTTCTGGAAAAGAATAGCCCGATGGCGAGTAGTCCGGCGCAATAGATCACGAGAATTAGAATATCAATAGGGGTCATTTAAACGGAAGGGGAATGTTGGAAGTATGTGATGCATATTGATATGCTCGCATCAGTGTGTTTAATCAGTTTCCGCGAAGTAAGCGGTTGCTTCAAACAGCGATTTGTCGACAGAATTTGCATGTTTTCTTGGATATTGCGTCAACGATATCGGCTTATTTTGGGTCGGCGCAATTTCAATGGCAGTTGGCGGAAGAATATAGTCCAACTTTGTTTGGCCCATGCTTCACATTGAAGTCGTTATTTCACTTAAAGTAAACCTTCTATGAACCTCAAGAACCTCAACAGGGCATCCAAATTAGCGGTTTGTTTCTGCTCTGCAGCAATCTGCGGAGCAGAAATAGTACAGGGAGAAACCATTGTCGGGAATAATTCCATGCAGGTGTTTGATGGAAATATCGAAGGAGGATTGCACTTGGCGATGGAAGTAAGCCCAACCCGCTATCCGCTGCCTGCTGGGCAAAATCCAGCTTACCAGTTTGAAGTTAACCCCCCGGTAGTCACAGACCAAATTCGATATGTGACCAATGATGGCACGGCTCATGTTACTGAAATACGACTTTTTGAGCCGGGTATTCCTTTTTATCCGGATGTAATGTCCGAGGGAGATGATGGACTTGGAATTACCAATTTTTCACTTAATGCATCGGTGACAGCGAGTTCGCGTTGGGCTGAAGAGAGGCATGAGCGTTTGGCCGTGGATGGTTCCTTGGCATTTGAGTCACGGTGGGTAAGTGGTTCGGGAGCTCCCCATTGGCTGGCTATCGACCTCGGCCAGCAGAGGTCGGTGGGGTGTATCCAGATGGTTAGTGGATATTTGTCCGGTGCAGAATGGCTTCGCGTGGCTGAAGATTTCTGGTTTGAATATTATAGTGAAGGTGCATGGCATGCGATCCCCGGTTCGGAGCGTCAGGCAGGGGCGGAGCCATCCCGGATGGGCTTCAGCTTTTCCGGGGGCGATGAAAGCTATCGATTAATACACCGGCAGGAAGCCAATAACTGGAAATTGGAGCATACGTCCGCAGGAGGTGAAGTTTCGGTTGTTGAATATCTGAATCTGCCTTCGGCCGACGTGAAACAAGGGGTTGCTTTTCGCATGGAACTGGTGGTAACTAAAGAATCCGTGGTCTATCTCGTAAATGGCAAGCCGATGTTCTCATTTCTCCATGACTTAGGAACTGATATGGAAGTTCGAGTTTTGGGTCTGTCAGATGACATTGAGTTACAATTGAGTATTACTGAGACAAATCTTTATCCACGGGAAAGTAGTGTCTTGTTGGGAGATGTAAGACTCAGTGCAGAAGGACAGGAGGGCTACTCCTTCCAGTTCAATCCGCTGGATGTTCGACAGGAATTGGCCTTGGCGCATTCGGGTGTGGATGTCGTGGTTGCTGATGTCGTTCCCGGCGTCGAGGGGCAAAAAATTACGATCATGGGACAGTCGACTTCATCATTGGAAGTGCCTATCTTTAGTGAGACCGCAACGGATATCACGGTGCGAGTGGTTTCGTCGGATCGCAGCCACTCGCGGGAATACGTGATCAGAGTTACCCCGGTTCCGCCCAAAGCGGGTTATGAACTTGCCTTTGCTGATGATTTTGATGGCGAGGAATTGGACCGTTCCAAGTGGAATTACCGAATTGGCAAGCGATGGGATAGTGTGCAGCGGGCACAAAATGTGTCCGTCCAGGACGGTCGACTGGTCATCAATCTCGAGGTCGGTGCTGACGGAACCCAATACACAGGCGGTGTGATTTCTGTCGATCAATTCGGGTATGGTTATTACGAGACTAAGGCGCGACTGTGGAAGAACACCGGATGGCATGCTGCATTTTGGCAGATGCAGGTGTCTGGGTCGATGAGGTTGAACGAGATTGATGGCTTTGAGTCCGTATTGCCCGACAGCTTCACAACCAATTTGCAATACCATCATCCTCGTCACATCTTAGGGTCCGAAAGGCACGAAGCAAACGTGGCTGAGGAGTTCAATATATTTGGCTGGGAGTGGTTGCCGGGCAGGGTAAGATTCTATTTGAATGGAAAACTGATACGTGAAAGCAATTATCCGGGACCACATTTACCTGCGGAAGTTTGGCTCAGTTGCGTTGCACGCACCAACGCGTCTACAGAGGATCTCCCCGGAACTATTGAGTTCGAATACTTCAGATACTATCGCCCAGTTGATGACAAGGCTGCCACGATGGGGGATGCCTTGATCGTAGATATCGACTCCCCGGCTTACTCGGAAACCGGAACTTGGGAGACAACTGACGCCGCCGTTTCGCATAATCAGGAAATGCGCACCCGAGTTAGCGAGGAACCTGGAGCAACAGCACGCTGGGAGACATCAATGGCACAGAGTGGAATCTTT
>JBJHBN010000486.1:0-596 GCA_050485505.1 Opitutales bacterium
GAGATATACCCAATTGCTCAGTGATTTCCTCATCGGACAAACCCATCGCGATCAAGCGGGCGATCTCCTGCTCTCTTCGGCTTAATTGGATATAGACACTTCGGATCTGATCCCAGGAATTTTCCAACAACTGTTTGGCTTTATGGGAGATGAAGATCTTCCCTCCGAGAACGGTATTCACGGCAGTAGCAAGTTCGCAGTCGACAGATAAATCTTTATCCAAAAATCCGGAAAAAGTGGTAGAGCGGCGAAAACGAAAAACGGTATCCGGATTACAATGCGCGGAAATAGCCAACTGCGGAATGTAGGGCCTCACCATGGCGATCTTTTGCGACAATTCGAAACCATCCATATCCGGCAAATCAATATCCAGACATGCAATTTCATAATGCTGTTTTTGAACCCAAGCCAAAGCCTCCGCCCCAGTCCGCGCCGTATCAACAATAGATATTTGCGGATGTTCCAGCAACTGAAGTTTCAAATATTCAAGGACCATTCCAAGATCCTCAACAAGTAAACAGCGATAAGACATAGATTAAAAAAGTGACAAGCTAATTTAACTAACGTTAACCATCCGTCGTCAATCGTTTTTTAAC
>JBJHBN010000486.1:606-2928 GCA_050485505.1 Opitutales bacterium
CCATATTCAACAATTTCCACCCAAAAGACCCCAAAACAAAACCGCAAAACCAACAATGTGCCAGGTGTTAAATCGATTTACAAAACCCAGTAGACGGTGGACGGCGGACGACGGATTTGTAAATCTTATGGACGAAGGCGACCATTTTAAAGAAGCGCTGGCACGGCAAAGCAGGCTGGCAAGGTTGTCACCAGATAGATCCGCGGGGCAGTTTCATCAAGCGCTGAGTACTTCGTCACGCATAAGGTGCAAGCGAATGCGTTCCAGAGCATCGCAATCAAAATAAAAGGCGTCACAGCCTCACGCACGTTTTCACGCAGCTCATCCCAGCTGTCTGCTTGAGTGAAGATGCTTTCCCTGGAATTCAATCATTTTCTTTCGAGTATCATAGAACCACGGTATTTTTATTTGAGTCGGTAATTTGCGATGATCTGATAAGCGAAAGCTTGATTACTCTGTGCGGTTTCAATGACCTGGGGCCAGGAAAGGTGGCTCAGGCGGGTGGATTTAATAGCCAGCAGGCAACAGCGAAGGGTCGTCAGGTTGGCGTTGATGTTGTAATCGCGGATACGCGTTCGGTCTTCCATCATCTGACTGTCGCGCACCCAATGGTTGCGGATTTCGCATCCAGCCCAGTGGCCTCGTGCGAGGACCGCAAAGTAAGCGGCGTTGGGTCTGTCTTCGAGCGTTTCGCTGGAGTGATAGTAAGCCAATTCGGGTTCAGGGTCGTCAACGGCGGCGTTGGTGCGACTTACCACGACCAATGTGCGCGCTCCCCGCAGGCCGGCTTCGACGGGTTCTATGGGGTAGACGCCGGTCGTGCGGCAGTCGATGCGTCCGTGGCCGCTGTCAGGTTCTTCGACGTGGGTAAAAAAGGGGGGCTTTGAGCAATTTTTTCGGCGTTTTGGTAGCTGTGACGGTTCTCTTGTTTGACCTGCAGGAGGTAATCAGCCCCTGCCTCGAGGATGGCGCTGGCATCGGGTGCCGAGTTGTGCAGCGCATCGGCGGTGACAACGGCTCCTTCGAGCGGGCATTGCCCGTAGAGTTTGCGGGCAACGGTTTGTTCGCCTTCGCGTTTGCTCTTGTCGTCGCGGATATGGACTCCGGCGAAGCCAACGGCGACGGGAGCCCCACTTTCGTGCTCACTGAGAGTGACCCCGAGCAGGCGGTCGCGCACCCACTTTCCGTCCAGGGCGAGAGCGCGGGGCAGTTCACCCTGATGATCGGCCAGCCACTGGCTGATGCAGACGGCAAAGGCATCCGGGTCGAGTTGTTGGAGCAGGTTGCGGATCGCGGTGTAGCTGGGGGCTTTTCGGCCGCGCACATTTTTCTTCGGCGGCCAGTCCAGAGCTCTGCGGTGCGCGTCGGTGAGGAACTGGCCGTAGCGGTGGATGGCCGCCAGCGAGCTGCGTCCAGCCAACAAAGCCATGGCAACGAAAGTGATCATCGAGGCAAAAGGGAAGCTCTTGTTTCCGGCCCGGGGGTCTTCCATGTTCTCCATCACGAAACTTCGCAGACTGGTCATCTCAGGCTGGCGCAGAGGCAGGTCGCGCTCGGGAGTTTTCAGGTTCAGGCCGGCCCGGTATTTGGGCGGAACATCCATCGCCGTGAGGATGGTGCGGGCATTGCGGTTGAGCGTTTTTATCCAGTGCTTCTTCAGCTTGCCATGCTCTTGATAGTAGTCGGCGCGGTGCCGGGAAAAGCCCTTGCTCGTCCCGCACGCCTCCCACCCCGCGGCTTTGTAGCAGGTGCCGTTGAACTGCTCGATGTCGGTGAAGGTCTCAGCCATCACGGGGCTGTAGCCGTGCAAACGCTCCCAGTGCGCGGGAAGTTCGCGGCACGCCAGGGCCAGGGCCTTCGAGGCCAGATTGGGCATGCGCTCCGGCCCCAATACCAGAAAACGGCGGTTCATCACCACCAGCCCCTGGCGCTCGGCGCGTTGCTGGGCCGTCCATCCAATCCATTTGTCCCGATCCGCCAGCCGATGCGCCGAGGCTCCCCAGTCCAGCAGCGCCATCCAGCGGCCCTTGTGCTCGACCACTTGCAACAGATGCCGTCCGCTGCGCAAATCGCCGAGGTAGTGCTCCTCGTCGAATAAACGACCCGCTCGCTCGAACTCATCGCGCTCGACCACCCGCACCGTCAGTTCCTTGAGCACCTCCGCGCTCGGCTCATACTTCAATGATTCGTCTTGATTGAATAACATCTCACCATGACATAGGCAGAAAATAGCGATTCGGGCAAACTTTTTATTCGATCCAGTCGCTGAAGGCTATCGATCGGATAAATGAAAATACCATGGTGTTTAAGTAGGCTTACTTC
>JBJHBN010000487.1:0-2927 GCA_050485505.1 Opitutales bacterium
ATTCAGGAACGCCCAGTGGTCCGCAACGGCGAGATCGTAATCCGGCCAATGATGTATCTGGCGCTGAGCTATGATCACCGCATCGTGGACGGCAAAGAAGCCGTTACTTTCCTGGTCAAAGTAAAAGAGCAACTCGAAGACCCGAGTCGCCTGCTGTTTGGAATTTGATTTCCGCCCACTTCTATTTATGTCTGAATCCACATTTGACATCGCAATTATTGGCTCCGGCCCAGGCGGCTACGTATGCGCCATCCGGGCTGCTCAACTTGGCCTCAAGGTAGCACTGATTGAGAAAGATCCCTACCTCGGTGGCACCTGCCTGAATGTTGGCTGCATCCCAAGCAAGGCCTTGCTGCATTCAACTGAGCTATACCACGCCATCGAACACGGCGAGGCCCACGGTATTGAGATCGGGCAACTTAAGGTGGACATTGAGCGTTTGATGAAACGTAAAACCCAGGTGGTCGAGCAGCTCCGCAAGGGAGTAGAAGCCCTCATCAGCAAACGCAAGGTTGAGCACATCCAAGGCTGGGCATCTTTCAAGGATGCAAAAACGGTCAGTGTAAAGGGTGACAAGAACACCGAAGTCAAAGCAAAGAACTTTGTCATTGCGACCGGTTCCGTCCCAGTCGAGCTGCCCTTCCTGAAGTTTGATGGCAAGCAGATCGTCTCCAGTGACCACGCCATCGCCTTCGACAGCATTCCGAAATCAATGCTTGTCGTGGGGGCCGGTGCCATCGGCCTGGAGCTAAGCTCTGTCTGGGCCCGCTTGGGCACTCAGGTCACCGTAGTCGAGTTTCTGCCGACTATTGCCGCGGGCTCCGACGACGATATCAGCAAGCTGGCAGAACGCATCTTCAAAAAGCAGGGTATCAAGTTTTCCACCGCGACAAAAGTGACCTCGGCCGAGCAGAAGAAGGACGAGGTCATTCTCAAGGCAGAACGCAAAGGCAAAGAACTCAGTTTTAGCGCCGAAAAGGTTCTGGTGGCTGTAGGGCGGAAACCTTTCACCGACAAGTTGGCCCTGGACAAAGCTGGCGTCGAAACCGACGACAAAGGCCGTATCAAAGTCAAAAAGCTAAAAACGTCGGCAGATAACATCTGGGCGATAGGGGATGTAATCGATGGCCCAATGCTGGCCCACAAGGCCGAAGAGGATGGAGTGGCCGTAGCCGAAATGATCGCCGGCAAGCCCGGGCATGTGGATTATTCCAAGGTGCCAGGCGTCATCTACACCCACCCCGAAGTCGCTTCGGTTGGCCTGACCGAAAAGGCCGCCAAAGACCAAGGCATTGAGGTCAAGGTCGGCCAGTTCAACCTGCGCGCCAATGGCCGTGCCATCGCTCAGGATGCAACCGATGGCGTTGCCAAGATCATTGCGGATGCCAAAACGGACCGAATCCTCGGAGCCGCAATCATCGCCGCTGGCGCCTCAGAGATGATCGCTTCCATTGTGGCTCACATGGAATATGGCGGCAGCGCCGAAGACATAGCCCGCACCATCCATGCCCACCCGACGATTTCTGATTCCATACAGGAGGCAGCGATGGACGTTAGCAAATCCGCAATCCACGCTCTCTGAGCTCTGGCCTACTGGCCAACTGAAACACCGTGCCCTTTTCACCCGATGTTGAAAACCTGATCGCAAATCTCCGGAACCTTCCGGAGAAGCGATCCAAGGCGCGCGAGCAACCTACCAAGGATCTGGCCTCGTTGATCGAAAATTGCTTCGAACACTATGAGATCGGCAAGGAAACACCGGAATCAATAATAGCTGAGAACTGGGCCCAGATCATCGGCGAACGCTTCGCGTCGCGCTGCGCACTTGAACGAATTGATCGTTCAGGACGCATGGTCATTCAGGTGGGGAATCCAATTCTCCGTAGAGAACTCGGTTTCGTCGAAGACCGCATTATGACCCGCGTCCGCAGCCTCAATCGCTGCGGTCACATCCGCGGAGTCGTATTCAAAGCCGGCTAAGGAGCTCAGTTCGTCTGCGTAACACTGATAATCTGCGCGCCTCCGAGCTTTGCACGGTCCATCACTTGGACCATCAGGCCGGACAGAGCCCCGCTCTCAACCTGCAGAATAACGGGAACCCGTTGCTGCGACAAAGCGTTGCGGACAATCAACTCAATACGGCCGAGAGGTACCATTTCGCCCTCGTGGACCACTTGATTGTTGGAGGTCAGACGGAACATGACCGGATCGCGGTCATCGTCATCTTGATCTTCGGGGGGCTGAGGAGTGGGTTTATCCACATCCAAACCTTCTTCTTCGACGAACACTGTCGTAACGATAAAGAAAATCAGCATAATAAAAACCACGTCCAGCATGGGCGTAATTTCTACCGAGGCTTCCTCTTCGTCGCGACTGCTGGATAAAAATTTTCTCATAGTGCCCGCCTTAACCGTCCAGAGGAAGTTGATCTGACAGTTGTGATTTCTTACTGGCTATACGCCGATTGAGATAACCCACTACCGGCAAACCCGATATCGCCACTACCATACCTGCCATGGTAGTGATAATCGCTTTGGAAACACCGCCCGCCGTCGCACGGGGATTGGCACCACCGGTAATGGCCACCGCATCGAATATTTCCAACATACCCAACACCGTGCCCAGCAAACCGAGCAGCGGGCAGAGCTTGATCAAGGTTTGCAAAAAACTGATATTGCGCTGCAGACCTTGGTTGGCTTTGTGCAAAAGATAGTGACGAAATTGTTGCGCGTGCCCGGAGGGTTGCCGCTCAGGTGACCGATCCGGTTCACGCACGGAATACGTTGCCGCGTATTGTCGTCGTCGGACGGCCCAACGTCGGCAAGTCCACCTTTGTCAACCGTGTCGTCGGTCGACGCGTGGCCATCGTTGAGGAACGTCCCGGTGTGACGCGTGACCGTGTCGAGCACTTGGCGACATTTGATGAT
>JBJHBN010000488.1:0-2925 GCA_050485505.1 Opitutales bacterium
AGGCCGAAGAGTAGGGCCTGAGCTGCGGGCGTTTCGGCCTTTGGTGCGGGGTTCAGGCTGAAGCCTGCGCTCCAACGGGATTGTATCCGAAGGTTGTTGGAGCCCGGCCTTTAGGCCGAACAGCCGGGGTCTGGGGGAGAGTTTTAGATCCCTCTTCTTAAACACCGCACTTGCCTCTTGGTGCCTTGGGCGGTTCATTGTTCTTTGATGGAGCCCTTTAAGAACGAGTTTTCTTTTCAACGTGCGCGGTCGTTTATTGTGGAGATTCAGAGGGTTTATCCTGATCTCGATGAGAATGCCTTTCTCGAGGGTCTGGAATCGGAACTGGAGCCACTGGAGCTGAAGCAGCGCATGCAATTGTGGGCGGATCGGCTTGAGATTTTGCTGCCGGGGGATCCTGTGGCGATGTTTCGTGTCATGATTGCGGCCTTGAGACCCGACGAGGACGCGGAGGAAGGTCTGGCCAGTTTTCAGGTTTGGCCGTTGACGGAGCTGGTTGCACGGCATGGTCTGCGGTGCTTCGACCCAGCCATGGACGCCCTGCGGGAGATGACCCAACGTTTTACCGCCGAATTTGCGGTGCGGCCTTTCCTGCGCGAGGAAATGGAACGTAGTCTGGCCCAGTTTGAGCGCTGGACCTCCGATCCCAATCATCACGTGCGACGTCTGGTTTCGGAAGGGTCGCGTCCTTTTTTGCCCTGGGGAGAGCGCCTGCCACGGTTCATTGAGGAGCCCCAGTTGACCCTGCCGTTGCTGGAGCGGCTGAAGGCGGATGCTAGCGACTATGTGCGTTTGTCGGTGGCGAACCACCTCAATGATTTATCCAAAGTGCACCCGGACCTGGTGGTGAAAACGCTGAAGGCCTGGCGACGGACTTATCCAGATAAGCTCCGCTATGAGCGTCTGGCGCGGCACGCCTGTCGCACCCTGGTCAAGCAAGGGCATTCCGCTGCCTTGGAACTGCTTGGCTACGCGGGTCCCGAAGCCTGGGAATTACTCAGTCTCGAGCTTGGCGCGAAACAGCTGCGAATGGGCGAAGCTTTGGGCTACACCCTTTGCCTGCGCAACCGGACGCGGCGAACGCAGAAGTTGTTGTTCGATTTTGCCATTGGCCTACGCAAGGCGAACGGGAGCCTTTCTCCCAAAGTGTTTAAAGGCCGCGTGCGTGAAGTTGCTGCTGGTGAGACCATTAAAATTAGCGGTAAACACGCTTTCAAACGGGTTACCACCCGGGTCTATTATCCCGGCACCCACACCTTTGAGCTGCGTTTGAATGGCAAGGCCTTTGAGCCTATTGAGTTTGAGCTGTTGGAAGGCTGATCCGCTCCTTTCGGTGAAGGGGCGCTATTGCATGTATTAGTTGCCACTGGCTTGTTCTTAGGGCGAAGTCGGTCTATAATATTCCCGCCCCATGCGATTCCTCGTAAAGTCTCCGGTTCTCTTTGTCTGCGCTGCCCTCAGCTGGGTGTGGGTGCTGGCGGGCTGTGTCGCGCCATCGGTTTCAGTGGACCGGACAGAGAATATGCCGGATTACGCACAGAATATCTTCTTGTTCCAACCAGAAGCAGGCGAGGACCCGCGCAACGTCTTCCCCCGTGTTTACCAAGGCTTGCGCGATATTGGTTTTGAGGTCACGCCGATTGAAACTGAATCGCCCCTGTTTGGCCGTCAGGGCACCGCATTTGTGTTGTCGGAGGACGGCTATTTCCTGAGCACCGCTCACACTTTCAGGCGCTACCGTGAGGCAACCATCTGGTTGGATGACCGCCGTTATGAGGCGGACATCGTAAAAAGAGACCGCCGTGCTGACCTGGTGCTGTTGAAACTGCGCGAGCCCCCTGAAGAGGCCTTGAGGCCCTTGCCCATAGCGCCGCGTGAGAGACCGTATCGGATGGGTGAAGAGGTGTTTGCGATCGGCTATCCCTTGTCGGACATCCTTGGTCGTCAACCCCGTCTCAACAGTGGCCGCATCAGCGCCACTGTAGGCCTGCGCGACGATCCGGACTTTATTCAGGTCTCCATCGAAACCCAGCCCGGCAACAGCGGCAGCCCGGTTTTCAATGACCGACGTGAAGTCATTGGCATGATGAAGGGAACCTTGCACCCCTCAATCATGCGGGCCACCGGCGGGTCCATGCCGCAAAACGTAAACTTTGCTCTGAAAAATTCGGTCATTGAGGAATTTTTGGAGGATACCGACATTGATCTGAACCGGGTGGCGGAGCCGGACATTGATTTCGAGAACCTCAGTAAATCCGTTGCCCAAATCCGCTCCGGAATTATTGAAGACGGCCTTATTGAAGCAAACAAACTCGCCTGTAAAATAGTCTACCATTCAGTCTGGGAACTCTGGTACCGATTCAGCTATTTCCAGCTCATTTTTTTCGACATGGATACCGGGCAGGTGGTGCTGGTTGCTGGCGAAACCCGCGACCAGCTGGGCAATACTGAAAATACAATCATTGAGCGGACACTGGCAGAAGTGCGCCGGAAACTGCTGGAGTAGGGTTCGTCAGGGCTCGGGCGCGTCTGAAAATAAGAGAATTGAAAGGCACATAACAATGAAAACGTGTAGCTGAGAGACGACAGTTCAGGCTAAAGTCTGTGCTCCAACAGTTTGATTTAAAGGGTGCTGCAACCCGGCCTTCAGGCCGAACGCAGGGTCTTCGCGTCCTCTGCAGTGAAAATGGCGATAGGATCTGGCTGCATTCTTCCCGAAGGGCTTTTGCCTCTCCGCTACGCCTTTAACAGGTAGTCGCGGAGGCCGTTCAGGTTCCGTAACTGAACGGACTTTCCTTCGACTTCAATGAGGCCTTCAACCTTTAGGCGTGCGAACACGCGGGAAAGGGTTTCGCTGGTGATGCCCAGCTGGCTGGCGGGCAAGTGTTTTGCCAGTGGAAGCTGGATGATTGGAGTGGGTTGTCC
>JBJHBN010000489.1:0-2924 GCA_050485505.1 Opitutales bacterium
GATATGGACATTACGCGACAGATTAGGCAGCGACTCCGCAAAGTCATCACGTTTCTCAATGCGCCTCACCGCTGGCAGTGCAAGGGTGTAGAAGGGAGCATCCGCAGAGCCCGCCCTCTCCTCGAAGAGATCGCGGTACAGTGCTTTCAGACGTTCCTGGCGCTCCATCCTTAGGACAGACTGCTCCAGTTCATAGAGATCCATTCGATCTTCATACATAGCCTGCTTATCCTGCCACAAGCTCCTAGCCGCAGCACTGGTATCAATAGCATTTCCCTGATAAATTTTAATTTCATCAATCAATCCATAAAACGGGAACCCCTTGATTCCCCCTGGTCTGGATCCTTCCCCTATATATAGGGCATGCCCGTTAGTCAGCAGGGACTTTTGTCTTTTGCCGGATTCATAGATGCCTACGGATATTTCCTCCCCATTAACAACCATGCGGACGCTACCATCCTTGAAATAAATATAAACTTCGTACCACTCTTCATCTTGAAGAATATCCGGTGTAACATAGACGATCCAATGGCCGTTGGCGTCCATTGTTTTTAGTTCCAGCTTCCCATCGCGGATATCGACGAGATAGTTGATTTGGTTCGGCTCCACACGACGATCCCCCTTCCACAGGATAGTCCGATAACTCTCAACACGGGAAGGCTTGATAACGCAGTATATTGTGAAATCATTTTCCAAGTCCGGTGCTAAGTCGGACTCCACTTTTAAATACCGCCTGACCGTTCCGAGTGAGATCGCATTACCGAAAACTCCGGGCTGTATCAAATCACTGCCTTCTCCACCATAAATTCTGGCATGGGCTGCACCAACTTGATCGTTAATCCACCCACCAATGGCAATTTCCTCGAAACTCCACTGTAATATTCTTTCGGCCATGCTTGTTGATATCATAATGGCCATAATGGCCCAGACACATCCTATGTATTTTATCGTTTGTTTTGCCGTTTTGTCCATTGGTATTATTCTAAATTATCTTGATCCTCTGCTTTACTGTGGCTGGGTTTGGCCTGGATTATTCACATAGCGTAGGTCTTCCGTTACCATCCTCGCCTGAAGATACCCGTTGGCGTTATTCTCGACAAAAAAACAGGTGGCTCGGATGCCATCAAAAATGCTGACTCTCCTGGTTATATAGTCATGCCTTTCACCCTCTCCCCTTGGCCTTGCGACAAGCACTCTGGCCGAGCGTCCTTCCCCGGGTTTCACAGCAACAATCCTGGAGGAACGTGGCATGATATCGTAGGTGTCGCCGTTCATTCTAATGGTCAGTTCAGTTCCGGTAAAGTTTACCAAGCGAATTGAATTGCGTGGAAACACCTTAAAGCTTTCGTCCAACACCATGGCCTGATAATCATTATTGAGGAGGTCCGTTGGAACTAGAAGGACCAGCCCCCGTGAAACCCCATCGGGAACATTAACCCTCCCAGCAACCGGGGGACTGTCGTTTTCTACCTCAGGATAGAAAGGTCTCTTAAAAAAAACCACTTCACGGCCGCTGTTTAAATGGAACACCACTGATCTCGCTCCATAAGGAACTAAGAATGGTTCCGTTGCCCCCGCCCCCTGCCACAAGTAAAGTTCTGCGCCGTCCGGAAATTCGTCCCCATCCTGCAACTTAAAAAGTTCCGGTAAATTTGTGCCTGCATCCCATACCATGGCTGAGAAACCAAAATCCGAAACCAACGGCTCCTCAGTGCCATGTGTTCCTAAGGTCATGACTACCAGCACTAGTGCCAGCGTGACAGGATAAATTAATCGTTGTCTTTTAAATTTCATTTTCTGCCAGCCATCTGAATGCAATGATTTCAAACCTGCGTCCCATCCTGTTGTTCACTTCCGCTAACAACGGATCACTTGGGCTCATCCACGGTGGATTAACCGGATCGACATACTCAGGTACGCGCTGTACTAACGCTTCGCACCATGCCTTAGCTTGAACAGTATCCCCTGTGAGTGGATTTGTCACATCTCCGTAAGCCCGAATAACGAACGTGTCCGACCTAACCGAAAGAAACGGCCCAATGGCTGTAAGCAAATCAGCTTGAGTGATATAGCCCGGTGCATTTTTTCCGCGAAAGCCACTTTGGCCTAAGGTGGAATCCGCGCGAACAGCTTCCGGGAAATTCCACTGTGGCTCGGAGGCCAGACTCGTTCCAAAGCGCTGCTCGGGACGGCCCATTGTGTTCACCCCGGAGCGATCAATCGCTGCCGCCCACGGACTGAAGCACCGTACCCTCGTCCCCGGCTTCTGGCGGCTCGGCGGTGGGCACAGGCTACGGGTGATCGAGGACGAGGCTGTCGTCACGCAGTGCGCTGGATGCGCCGGTCTCGCCGACCAGGTCGCTTCCGCTCCCGCCTCGCTCAAGCACCATGAGGGCAGCGAGCGAAAACATGGCAGCTGAAAAGACGGTGGCGAACTGCTTGAGATTCATGGTTAGAAGGAAAATAAAATTCTGAAATTATAAAAGCTATTGAAATTATATCAGAAATTTTATAATTTCGCAAATCTTTTGGAGAACTAAAATTTAACGGGCGTGATTCTGCTGAAGTCCGGTGTCGGAAGATTGGCGCGAAGGTCTCCCGCTGGGCCCGCCAAGGTCCTTCAGGGCCCGTCAGGGGTCCTTGTGCTCCAGCAGCGCGTCCCTGCCGGACTCAGTTCACGATGAAGAGCCCGTTCATCGCGTGAATGCCTTCACCAGGTTCGCGTTGGCTACTTGGAAGGATGGGTTCGAACTCGGCCGGGCGGGTGTTGAACTCGACGCTGGTTACTTCGTTGGTCTCCATGTCCCGGAAGTAGATCGAATACCCCCGGATGCCCTCAAAGCGGAGGCGCAGCGTGAGCCCCTCGGCGCGGAGTCCGAGCTGATCCCCCGGCGAAAAGGAGCGCGCTCCGACGACAACGAGCT
>JBJHBN010000490.1:0-2907 GCA_050485505.1 Opitutales bacterium
TGCAATGCGTTCGAGTGGGGTCACGTAACCTTTTCCACGCAGAGGATCGAGGTTCTTGCGTTCGACCAAAGCACGGATGGAGAGCAATCCGTCGCCAGTTACATTTGCTGGCACTCGGTGGAGGATTGCGACCACCTGGTCTTCAATTAGAAAATAGCGAAACTCTCTTCCAGAGATATAATTTTCGATCAGAATCTGCTGGTCTTCGCGGAAGGCCGTCTTGATGGCGGAATCAAATAATTCGCGGTCTCTATTGGACTTCAGGATACTAATGCCGATGCCAAAGTTTGTGTTCATTGGTTTTACGACGATGGCTTTGTCCTTGAACAGCGACCAGGTTGAACAGGCCTCTTCCGGTGAATTGAAATCATGCCCAGCTGGCGTTGCAATTCCGTGCTCGCGGAGAATTTGCTTGGTTACCTTTTTGTTCTCCATCGCCAAAATCGCACTGTAGCGGTCGAGCGATGTCTTGGTCGCCTGGATTACCAGTTCTTGCTTTGCGCCGCGATTTAGACGGATAAAATTCTGTTTTCGATCCAGTATTTCAAATTGGATACCTTTTCGAACAGCTGCCTTCAGCAGGAGTTGTGTGGACAGCTCCAGGTCTGTGAAGGCATGAAATTTGAAGCTTTCGGAAGCCAGTTTCAGTGCGTGACCACCGGCCTGCTGGAGATGGTAAGGGATAAAGCCCTGTGCTTCGATCTGTTGCTTCAGTATGTTGACCGGACTGTTGTCCCAGTCTTTCAACGTGGCTACGTAGCTTTCGAAGGATTGCCTGTAAGGCCCTGGTGCCATAGGGAAACTATCAAAAACCCGCTTTTCGATATCCCTGAACAGCTCGCTTGCCTGCAGACGCAGGCTGGAACCAGGATTTGGCTGTGCTTCGCAGGCGGCAGTGACGTCTTCACTGAAGCCCCAGCAGGCGATCTGGTTCTGGAGATGGTCGGCCTCGATCTGTTGATCCCATTCGAAGGCATCGTTCTCATCCTTCAGCGCGGCGAAAAGCACCCCGAGGTGAAGCAGACGGAGCGCCTCCAGAGGTATTCCTGTAGGGTCCTCAGGGTCGATGTCCATGATGCGCAATTCTATATGGGATATCGTTTTGCCGTCGCTTTCCGTCTTCATCCGAACCGGCAGGTAGAGTTCGTTTGGATTGAGTAACTTTCCTGCGCTGACCAGCGCGTTGAGGCCGTCCAGATAGTTCTGAACGCTGCTGTAGTCGGCTGGCAGGGATTCCGGGTTGCGGTAGCCAATCGCGCTGCAGCGAATGGACACCCCGTGCTCGCAGCAAACGGGAATGAGTTTGCCGGAAGCAAGCTCCTTGAGGTGGAGGCTGTCGTGGGCGAGAGGGCTCCGTCCTAGCAGACCAACCAACAGCCAGCGGTCACGCATAAGGTTGCGAACCATCTTTAGGTAGAGCTGTTCTTTAACTTCCGCCTCAGGGAGTCCAGTCTCCTTCGCCAGCAGCTCAAAGAACTCGGGGAGAAATGAGAAATTGAAATGGCTGCCGCTGATTGTTTGGCGGGAGCGACCGTAGATGCGGGACAGGTATTCCCGGTATTCAGTGCGGCCGCTCGCATCTCCGTCAAAACGGGCGAGGGGAATTTGCTCTTCATCGGGCAAGACGCAAGGCATGCTTTGGGGCCAGAGTTGCTCACCCTCCGGCAGCTCCGACTGAACTACATTGAGCAGGGTCTGAATAAAGCCTCGAGCGCTTTCCAATGAATCCATTGGCGGTGTTATCAACTCGAGCTGGCTCTCCGAAAAATCAGTGGTGATGAACGGGTGTTCGGATTTGCTGCCCAGGCCTACGGGGTGGGAGGAGCGCGCCAGACAGCCTTTGCTGTCGACTCGCAGGCGTTCGGTTTCAAGGCCGAATTTGCCCTGCCAGAAGAGGCGTTGCAGGCGTTCATTACTGCTTATCGCGGAAGCTAAATCCATGACCGCTCATTGGGCCACCATTGTGCGGAAATGTCGAGAATGGGATTGTCTTGTTGGTGGGGTAAAAAAGAAACCCGCGCTGCGACTGCAGAGCGGGTTTCCGGGGCTTCGTATAATGGATCTGGATAAGAAAGCTTTACCACTTCACAGGGCCAAACCGGTCCTGGATCTGGGCGGCCGTCAGAATCTTCACATAGTTGGCGCGCTCAATGGCATCCGGGTTTGGCGTGTTGCGGTAGCTCATGCTGCCTTTCATCTCTTGAAGGGAGGGGTATTCGTGCTCTTCGAGCCAACGCTGTACTTGCGTGCGCAACGCAGACAGGTAACCGACGCCGTTCTTGAGCAGGCAACTGACCAGCTGTACCGAATCGGCTCCGGACATAACCGCCTTGATGATATCCACGGGAGTGTGCACGCCGCCACTGCAGGAGAGGTCAATGGAGATCTGGTCCTTGAGGATGGCTAACCAACGAAGGCGCAGCAGCAGTTCAGAGCTTTCTGATAGCTTGAGCTGAGGTATGGTCTTCAATTCCTCAATATCGATGTCTGGTTGATAGAAGCGATTAAAGAGAACAACTCCCTTTGCCCCGGCACTGGCTACCTGTTTGACGAAGTGCGGCAGCGAGGTGAAGTAAGGCGAGAGCTTGACCGCAACCGGAATCTGAACCCTGTCGCATACCGATTTGACGATCTTGATCGCATCCTCCTCAATCTTTGCGGGGTGATCCGCGTGCAAGGCTGGCTGGAAATAGAGATTCAGCTCCAGGGCATCCGCGCCAGCGCTTTCGATGTCACCCGCGTAGTCAGTCCAACCACTCGCAGTGCGCCCGTTCAGGGAACCGATGACTGGCATGGAGACGATCTCCTTGATCTTGCGAATACGCTCCAGGTAGGTTTCTGGATTCAGAGCGAAGGTCGATGAACCGGGAAAATAGGAGGTGGCCTCCGCGAAGGTCTCCTCATGCC
>JBJHBN010000491.1:0-2900 GCA_050485505.1 Opitutales bacterium
GTACTGGAAGATCTGCTGGCCTATCACGTGCAGGTAAACAATCCGCTGATAGGCCGGCGTTTGCAGGGCACCTATGGCCGCAAGACAAGTCCGCAGGCGCTGGGGCTCTACGTGTATGAATCCGGACTTTATGCCCAGCTGCGTCTGGAGCATGAATGGTTTGACATGGTGGCACGGTATTGTGCCGAGGTGCTTCTGCCTCTGGGTGCGTTGGAATATGGAACCTGCGGCGATCGCATTGCGATCCGTCTGCACGGCATCGGCCGCTACATGTTGGGTCTGGACGACAAAATCACCTTGACGACCCAACCGGAGGGCGGTGTGATTGTCCAGCCCAATTTTGAAATCACCTTCCTGGGCCCGGCCCCCAGTGCCGAAGCGCGTCTGGGCCGCATTGCCCAGCGCCTGGGCTCGGGCGTGGGAACCCTGTTTCGCCTCACACGGGCATCGATCGTCGCCGCCGCCGCGGCGGGCATCACCGCCGACCAGGCCATCGCGGATCTGACAGAAACCAGTTCAAAGCCCGTGCCTGACAACGTCCAGCGCGAGATCCAGGGCTGGTTCAACACGATCCGCCACGTCAAGATTCGCCACTCGGTCCTGCTCGAGTCGCCCAACGAAGCGACCACCATGCAGCTTCTCGCCGTCGCCGGCAAAAAAAACGCCCGCCAGCTCACCCCCACCCTCGTGGAAGTGCTGAACGTGCCCAGCCAGAAAAGCCTGAGAGCAAAGCTCAAAAAAGCCGGCATTTTCCTGCATTGACCCATCGCGGACCACGGCGTCATCCGCCGCGGCCCACTTCGTCATTCCCGCGAAAGCGGGAATCCATGCCTTGCTGCCTCGTCATCCCCGTGAAAACGGGGATCCATGCCTTGTTATTGATTCACACGAACCTCGTCCGATGGATTCCTGCGTGCGCAGGAATGAGGGGAGGGGGTACCCACACCGTCATCTGCTGCGCCCCACGCCGCCATCTGCGCCCCACATCGTCATTCCCGCGAAAGCGGGAATCTGGAGTTTGGTTGATTTTGAACTACGCGGTTGCTGCAAACAAAGCACTTCCAAGGTTGGGCTGACATTTAACCGACTTCGTGTCCGGGGATTTGCCGTTGTTGAAGTTGGTTAAATTCTTATTGTGTATGGCTTGGGCCCAGAGTTCGCGTCTGAGTTCGTTGACCAGATCGAGAGTGGAAGCCCTTCGTTTCTTATTCGGGTTTCGCCACTGAGGTGGTGGAATCACGTTTGGCTTGCCCGCCCACCCATACGCGCGGATTGCGGCAAGCTGCAGCATTGCATAAGCCGCAACAGCTGACGCCGGAACAGACCAGGCGGATTCAGGGTTGCGGACTTGCGCCTCGCCAACGCCCAGTAGTGTTTTCTCGTCGCGGTGGTTCACTTCGATGTCCCACCTCCAGATGTAGCTCTGCAAGAGTTCTTTCAATGCAAGCAGAGGGTCCGTACAGATCAAGTACGCGGGTTGACTGTACGCGCGGTTTCCCCGCGGACCTTTGCGTGGAATCGCACGAATGACTACCAGACGTAGGTCCATTTCGCCCGCTTTCCTCCAGCGGACTCTTTTAATCGTTTTGATTTGAAACGTCCGCGTTTTCCCCGCGGCAAACGCCTTAACCTTTCGCCAGGGAATGGAAGAGTCTTTGCGTATTTCTTCGGGCGTGGGCAGGTCGTTGCCATAAAAACGTTTTCGGCCTCGTGGCGAAGGGTTCTCCGGGAGGGCGTTGAGTCGCGCGTCTTTGCGAATCCGGCCAATGAGGGTGGTGTTTGCCGGAAGGTTTCGCAGGATGCGCTGATTCGTGTAGCTTCCGTCAACGACCAGGCGGAGAAGGCGCGCCTCGCGTTCGGCCTGAAGTTTGTGAAGCGCCACGAGGGCGACTTGGTTGAGATTCCGTTGCTTCATGGCCTCCTTGTAGGCCTTCCATTTTTCCGCCGACTCGTTTTTGCGGGGTTTGCGGGGCGTGGAGGCGTCCACAAAATCAATTGGAACCATGCGGCCCTCGCCGTTCGCATTGGGAATGCATGCGGAAAACTGGATCATACGCTGCGCCCAGACAAAATTGATGTTGAATGCCGGCCCCAGCGGGTCCTTGCGATAAGCCGCTCCGGGAATGGACCGGCCGGTTTTACGGAGAATGGTGTCGTCCAGAGCGAGAATCAGCGGAGATTGGTTTCCATTGATCTGCTCAATGTTCTCACGGATGCCTCTGAAGAGCACGTTTGGGTCGACGCGTTGTTTGGCGTAGAGATCATAGTGGGCGGTCCAATCTGCAAACTGCGAACCATATGTGGTGATCAGCGAGGTAATGGTGTGGCGGCCCAGGCAAAGCAACTGAGCGAGAAGATGGTCATGGTACCTTGCCGCGCAGTTTGCAGATGTGGCCGAGGATGGGCCGAACTGGTCCCAAAGGGCTTCCCACTGGTCTAGGAGCGGCGAAGTTTTTTTTTAATCTCAACAGGAGAAGCCGGCACGTTGGGTCTGTGGGCAATGATGTTCGCCTTGTCTTCGATGATCCATTCAATGATCTCTCCTTTTTGAAATTCCATGGCCTCGGCCACGGCGGTGGGGAAGTTGATGTAATACTGGTCCGCGGTTTTCTTGCGTGCAATGAGCTGAACTTTAGTTGGGTATCCCATAACAAAACTCCTTTAGGTTGAGGGTTCAACACTACTCTAGCATATATGCTAGATATAAACAATAAAAAAATCTCAGCGTTTTAGCAGAAAACGCGAGTGCACTAGATCACAGCACTAGAAAAAACCAAACTCCAAGCCCAGGGCAACGCCCTGGGTCACCAAGCGATCAACCATTACAGCCCTGTAAGGGCGTGACATGGCGGGGCAACCAATCAAGGCCTTTGTGACGCCCTTACAGGGCTCTTTCATAC
>JBJHBN010000492.1:0-2897 GCA_050485505.1 Opitutales bacterium
ACCCTGTTGAGGCCGCGCACGTCCTTGCCATAGCTGCCCGCTTCACGCCGGAAGCAGGGCGAATAGGCGCAAGCCTTGATCGGCAGCCGGGAAGCGTCCAAAATCTCGTCACGCAGCAAGTTGGTGACCGGAACCTCGGCGGTTGGAATCAAATACAAGTCCTCACCAGTCGCGTGGTACATCTGACCCTCTTTGTCCGGCAACTGCCCGGTCGCGGTTGCGCTCTGTGGGTTCACACACAAGGGCGGACTCACTTCGAGGTAGCCGGCCTTGGTGTTTTCATCGAGAAAGAACTGAATCAGCGAACGCACTAAACGGGCGCCATCGCCAACAAAGAACGGCCAACCAGCACCCGTCACCTTCGTCCCACGGGCCAGATCAACCCAACGGGAAAAGGCGGGAAGATCGTAGTGGGGCCTGGCATGCTCCGAAACGCTTTCAGGGTCGCCCCAGCTGTGCGCCACCACATTGTCGTTTTCACTGTCCCCATCTGGTACCGAGGCATGAGGCATATTGGGTATGGCTAAATAGGCCTGCAACCAGGCTTCTTCCGCTTCCGCCTGCTGCGCCTGCAGCTCCTTTACCCGCGCGGACAAATCCTTCATCTCTGCAACCTTGGCCATAAAGGCGTCGGAGCCCTTCTGTAGCCGAGCCATCTCGCTATTGGCGGATTTCTGTTGGGCACGCAGTTCCTCCGCTTCCTGGATCACAGCCCGGCGCCGGTTGTCCAGCTCCAGAACCGCGTCCAGATCACAGGCAAATTTCTTGCGGGCGATTCCGGCACGGATCGTGTCGATGTTCTCGCGAAAGAATTTCAAATCAAACATTTGCCCAGCCAAGCAAATCCACACCCATTTGGAAAGCGGAATTGTCAACCGCCAATGTAACGCTCCCAGTAACGCCAAGACGCCTGATATCGACCCGTTTCCCACAACAGGCGGGCGCGCCAATAAACAAAGAAACGCGGAGCCCGGTTAAACTCCGGAATCTGCTCGAGGATCTCCAGCGCCCGCTCAGGCTGCCCCGCCTCGTGGTAACGAATAATCAAGGCGGAGGCTGCGGCAAAGTCCTGAGGATTGATCCGCAACAAACCACGCAGAGCTCCCGTGCTGCGCCCCGCCCCATACTCAGGCCGATCAGGCTCCTCAACATGCTCCTGAATCAAGGCATAGGTCTGTTCGTAATCCCCGATAGCCGACCAAGCAAAGGCCCGCACTGACCAATGCTCCACGGCCAAATCCGGATGCTGCTCGAAGGCATCCAGCAATGCCTGCGCGTATCCCGAGCGCACATAGCGCCATAAAACCCGCCGAACCCATCCACTTGCCCAGCCAACAAAAGGCTCCTCACCGGCGAACTCCTCCTGAATGGCTTCGTGCAGTAACACCGGACTCAGTCTTGAAAGATACTCCTGGCGGTAAACCGGACGAATCCGACTCAATTGGTCGAGGGACGGTTCTGCTGCAGGGATATCCGAAAGCTGCCTTTGAATCGTGTGGAACACGCGGTCATCCTCGAGAAAAACCCGTCCCGACAAAGATGCGCGGTAGGCATCCACCGCCGCTGGCAGGCTGTAGGGCAAGACCGATGTGCCGATAGCCATGGTTACCGCACCAAGATGTGGCTCCAGAAAGCGCACCTGCCGGAAGGAAGCCAGCGCGGCGTCGATATCACCCTCCAGCAGATAGAGGCGACCCTCAATGAAAGCACCCTCCCAGCTCAAAGGGGCCCAGGCACGATAAGCCCGGACAGCCCGCCAATCGCTCTCGTTAACCGACCGCCGCAGCTCAGCGAGCTCCATCGCTCCATACGCCGACTCGCGGGCCGACTCGGAATGGACGGGCAGCGGACGCACGACCGCAATCAGCCAGATAAATCCAATGGCAGCCAAAGCCGCACCAATACACCGCCAGACGAGGGGCGGCAACCACAGTGGGGCTACTTCCCTGCGAACCGAAACCCGAGCCAGTCCGTAAATAAAAGCCAGCAACATGAAGGTACCGAGCCGGTGCAAAGGCACGTCTACAAGGGCCTGCAAGAGGCAGGCAGCCAGAACAACAGTCGCCATTTTCCGAAAGCGATCATACTGGTGATCCTTCGCCCAGATGCACCGGATCAGGCCGATGCCGACAAGGCCGATGAATACAAGCATAATCCAGCCGCCTTCCGAGGCAAACCAGAGCAAGCTGCTTTCCGGATGCAACACTGGCTGACCGACGATGGATGCATCCCGAAACTGCGGGAATACTCCCTCGAAACTACCAAGGCCAACGCCGGCCAGTGGCGAATCCGCCCAAAGCGCAAAAGCATCCCGATAAATTTCAGCCCTGAAATCCCGAATTGAGTCCCAGCCTGATGAGATAAAATCCCGCAAGCGGTCCGAGGTGGCCCCACCCAGAAAGAACAGTCCGATCAAAACCCAGAAGCCGAAGGGCCCAAGCCACTTCCATTGCCCCACAAGGCTGCCTTTGCGAGCCATAACCAAAACCCACAGGCCACAACCTATCAGAAAGACCAGAATTCCTGAACGGGACAGCGAAGCCCCCAATCCCAAACAGGACAAAACGGTGAAGAGGAGAAAGAATCCCCCGCGCAAACGCCCCCGCACCAACAGGTCAAAGCCAATAGCGAAAGCCGCAATACCCCCTGCAGCGATCGCGAGACTGGTATGGTTGCGGTTTGGGGTAAATGCGAAATTGTGCACCGTGGGCGCCAGTGGATTCTTTACGCCGATCAGGGTCAGGTAGAAAACCGCAAAACCAATCAATGAAAAAACGATCGCGAACAGGCGCAGACTCTGCTCCCTGCGCTCCGCATTCACCGGCAGATTGGCCATTAAATACAACCATGTCATGGCCGCGGCGATCCAAACCAGCGCCTGCAAACCCATCCAAGGC
>JBJHBN010000493.1:0-2895 GCA_050485505.1 Opitutales bacterium
TCTCGTAAAACGGCACCACATCCGCATCGCACATGACATCCACCATGTACAGGTGCTGCAGCTTTGCGAGCATCCGTCCGACCAGTTCGCGTCCGATGCCGCGGTCGCGGTACTCGGGCAGCACCTCCAGCAATGGAATGTACGCGCTCATCACGCCGTCGCTGATGGCGTTGATGAACCCCACCACGCGATTGCCATCGAGCGCCAGCCCAATGGCGAATGGAAGGGGCGGATTGAAGGTCGGAACGAGGATGCCCGAATGTTTATGCCGATAGCGCCCGTGCTATGGTTTGGACCTGAATACTGGGATGCTGAGGCGATTCAAGCGGGGAAGAGTTGGCGGGTTCCAGTCCCGTCCTCATTTCGCATTTTTGGTGTGGGCATTGATTCTGCGACCGGCTCGATTGAAGGGAAAATTCAACGTCTTGAGGACGGATCCGACGAGGTTCGGTTCGAGTTCGACGTGCGGGGGCGGTTTCTAGCGGCTGAGCGCCGAAGGTATCGGGACAATCTCGACGGCCGTGCTTTTGAGGATTCCATTCATTTTACTGGCAGCAGTCGCCTGCTCGTCGATGCATCGGCGACTTATATTGAGGAGGGCAACCTCGAGGGAGTTTTTACGAGTTCGATTGAGTTTGATCAGGGGCGTTTCGAGACTGTCCGCGAGTTCGGAATTCACTCGCAGGTGGAGCCAGTGGGCGATTAGGGCGCGCCCCAAGGCGTTAATCATCAATGGTAAATAGATCTTCTGGAACGAGGTTGGAGTCCAGCCTTTAGGCTGTCGGTTGCGAGGGCTTGGGGTGCGGCCTGCAAGCTAAAACTTGGGCTCCAATAACTTCCGTGACCGAGCAAGGTCACTCTCCATCTTATTTTGAGGCGCTTGTCCGCGCCGAATGCGAATCCTTGGCTTGCCCTTGGGCGGGTGGATGCTTTGGCTGGTACGCTTATGGAAATTCAATTCAATCCTGCGGTGACACTGCATGGGCTGCTGTCGGCGGCCGCCGCTGAGGTCGAGGGCCTTGGTGAGGGTTTTGATGCACAGGTGCGTCCGGCGGATCCCCGTTTTGGTGACTACCAGGCCAATGGCGTGCTGCCTTGGGCCAAGCGTCAGGGAGCGAATCCACGTCAATTGGCGACCGCCTTACTGGATGCTTTGAATGCGCGGAATCCGGATCTCGGGGAATGGGTGGAGACTGCTATAGCCGGACCGGGATTCATCAATTTCAAGCTGTTGCCAGCCTTTCAGTTGGCCTGGCTGAAGCAGTATCACGATAAGGCCAGTCTGCAGGCGGGTGCGGCGGGGAAGCTGTCCGGCCGTAAAGTCGTTGTCGATTTCAGTTCACCGAATACCGCAAAGGAAATGCACGTGGGGCATATCCGCTCGACGGTCATCGGTGAGGCCATCAGCCGGTTGCTGGAGTTTTCCGGCGCGGAAGTAATTCGCGACAATCATATCGGGGACTGGGGCACCCAGTTTGGCATGCTGATTTGGGCGATCAAGGATTCCGGCTTTGACCTCGATAATCCTGGGCCAAATGCACTGGCCGAGTTGGAAGCTCTCTACAAAAAGGGCAACGCCCGTTACAAGGAGAGCCCGGAAGCGGCCGATCAAATCCGTGCGGAGTTGGTAAAGCTGCAGCAGGGTGATCCGGATAGTGATCGCATCTGGAAGCGCATTACCGAAATCAGCTGGCAAGCCTTTCAGGTGATTTACGACGCATTGGATATTCAGTTCGACCTGGTGCTGGGTGAAAGTCACTACCGTAGCCAGGTCGAGGGCATTTATCAGGACCTGACCGAAGTAGGTCTGGCCAAGGAGGACCAGGGCGCGTTGGTGGTGTTTCATCCGGAGCACAAGCGTTTTGCAAAGCAGCCTTTCATTGTGCGCAAGGCCGATGGCGCGTCCAACTATGCAAGCACGGATCTCGCCACGGTGCGATACCGCACCGATGAGTTGAAGGCGGATGAAGTGATTTACGTGGTGGATTCGCGTCAGAGCGATCACTTTGAGCAACTCTTTTTGACTGTAGCCAAATACTATGCCGCCAAAGGCTGGAAGGCCCCGTCCATGCAGCACGTTTCCTTTGGTACCGTGCTCGGCGAAAACGGCAAGCCGATCAAAACCAAGGAGGGTGGATCGGTGAAGCTGAAGGACCTGATGCAAGAGGCTATCGAGCGTTCTTTTACGGTTGTGACAGAAAAGAATCCGGAGCTGCCGGAAGACGAGCGTCGGAAAATCGCCGAAGCTGTTGGTTTGGGTGCGATCCGCTACATCGACCTATCCCAGAACCGCACCAGCGATTACATCTTTTCCTGGGAGCGTATGCTGTCCTTTGAGGGCAATACCGCGCCTTATCTGCTCTATGCTGTTGCGCGAATTCATAGCATTCTGCGCAAGGCCGACATCAAGCCAGATCAACTCGACGAGCTCCCGCAGGGAGCGGAGTTGGAGACTGATGGCGAAAAGGAATTAGCCCGTAAACTCGTGCTCTTTCCCGCGACCCTCGACCAGACTCTGTCTGATCTGCGACCCCATTTCCTCGGTGGCTATCTCTTTGAGCTGGCCGGCGTGTTTAGCTCCTTTTACACCGCAAACAAAGTGCTGGGCGACGATCCCGTTGTCCGCGCCCGCCGTCTGATGCTCTGTCAGCGCACCCTTCGCATACTCGAGTGTGGATTGCATTTGCTCGGACTGAAGACGCTTGAACGAATGTAGCCCGGGTTTTTAAGCGGGTTGATTCGAAACGCTATCACTGTTTCGCTACGATCTTTGAGGATCTCTGTGGTGTCGGCGGGATGCTCGAACTAAATATAAATAACCTGGACCATTGTGCTGGAGGTTGAATGGTCGGAGAAGATGGTGTCCAGGTCGTCTTTGACATCGTAGTAACGCTG
>JBJHBN010000494.1:0-1228 GCA_050485505.1 Opitutales bacterium
GCCCCTCAGTTGCAGCGGCTGGCGATGGGCAAAGAGTACGGAGATCGCCAGGTAGAACAGGAAAAACAGTATCAGAAAGGGTTGCGTGCTGGCATACAGTTCCGGTTCATATGCGAGAAATCCCCAAAATGAGGAGATCAGAAAGGTGAAACCGAATCCCAGCAGGTTAAACTCACGCCAGGCACGGAACCATGCAATCGCCAAAACACCGCCATTGAGGAGCGCATAAAAACTGAATAACGCAACGTGGCTCCCGTCGCCGGTCGCCGTCATCAACGGCGCCAGAAAGCCCCCGGTGGTACCCAGAATAGCCAGCGCCCGACTATTCTGCAGCAGGGCCAGCAGTGTGGCAAGCCCCACCAACACCAGCATAAGGGAAAAGGCGGACAGCGGCGCCAGCAGCTCGTAAACTTGAAAGGCCGCAAAAACAGTAAGATAGATTGTACCCACGCCGCCACCCTGCAGGATCAATCCATAGCCCGCCCGATCGCGCAACCGCCAGCCCAACAGTAGCAGTACCACCCCGCCCAGTGCCACACCCACTAGGCGCAATTCGATCGGAATCACTGCCCTTGCAGCCACGTAATTCAACAGAAAAGCCACTGCAAAAAAGAGAATGACCACGCCGACCCGGGCAACCACATTGCCAGTCGTGAAGAAGTATTTGAGGTAATCCCAAACCGGTTTCAAAGGCGACGGAAGCTCATTTGCCAACGGCTTCCGCTCGGGCGCGGTCGATATGGAAGACGCTTCCGCATGTCCAAGCCCCGCCCGGCTCTCCCGGAGGACAGCCACCGGATTGGAGTCAGCAAGCACCCCAGGCGAGACCACCGCATCGTTCGTCTCAACCGTGCTGCACGGGCCCTCCCTCTCCCCCACCCCAGGGCGGCTGTCCTCCGGCTGAGACGGTGCGACCACTTTGCTGATTGCGTCCAGACGTGCCTGAATGATGCGGATCTCGCGCCTCTGTCTGGCCATCAGCACCAACATACCAATAATTGCTATGACAAGAATAGAAGTCATGACTGTTCAAACAATGGGCTGAACGCTGCCCTGCCGAGAATTAAGGTGATCGATTTCATTTTTCTCTCTCAGTAAAAGCACCGCCCAGATCCCCCTAATCCAATGACCAATGCACTCCCAACCGCTTCGGGTGGACGGCACACAAAGAGACTGTATCGCATTCCTGAAATCGGCAGAACGCTTTGATGGCGTCCATGAACTCAGT
>JBJHBN010000494.1:1238-2893 GCA_050485505.1 Opitutales bacterium
GACCAGGTCTTCATCAAAGCTGTGTTCTTCAAAATGCAGGAACTTGATTTCCAAATGCCTGGTTTTCCGATGGGCTTTGCAGTCCATTCGTCCAATAAACCTATCACGGAAAAGCAGCGGCAAGCAGAAATAGCCGTACTGACGCTTTGCAGCGGGCACATAACACTCTATCTGATAGTCGTATTGAAACAGGGCCTTAAGTCGGTCGCGCTGAATGACACTATTGTCGAATGGGGAAAGGATCAGCATGCGGTTGCCTATACGTGGGAGAGGATGTTCAAGTGCACCCGTTTCAACTAAAAACACCTCGCCACTGCTCAGTTTTAGCTGTTCTAAAACTCCCTGCGCCAGCCTTTCTTTTAACAGGCTTTTAACCGCATTGCGTAGTTCGGAATTTCGCCTCAGGTAGGTCAGTCCCTTGAGGGAAACCACCCCGTGGCAGCGCAATTGCTGATCTAGAATGTGTGCTGCCCATTCTGCCATGTCTGGCATTTGTGTATTGATATGCGACGGCAACACCCGCTCGGTCAGATCATAAGTTTTCTGAAAACCTTCGCGAGTACAGACCATCAGATCACCCTGCATGTACAGCTGTTCGAGAGCCCTTTTAGCGGGTTTCCAATCCCACCAGCCTGCATGCTTGGCGGAATTCGTGCCAATATCGCGCGAGCGCAATGGGCCTTCTTTCCGTATCCGCTCCAGCAACTCGCCCATGAGCTTCTTATCCGGATTGTCGTACCAATGCGTCCGGCCACTTCGAATGGCATGTTTGTCAGGTAAACTGAAACGGAAATCGCCAATAGGCAGAAAAGCAGCCGCATGTGCCCAGTATTCAAAAATATCGCGATCAAGCAGCATTTGGTTGGCCATGGCCGGCTTGAACTGAGCCACCCTAGAGTGAAAAACGTGATGGTGCGCCCGTTCGACGACCGAGATGGTGTCGATCTGCACATACCCAATATGATCAATCGCTTTACGAGCCCCCTTCAAACCACTTCCAAAGGGCCGAGCCTGCAGTAAACCCTGCGCACTCAAAGCAAGACGTCGCAACCGAACCAAGTCCCGGCGATTTTTGATTTCAATCATGGGTATTGTATTTTAACGCACTGATCCATCCATTGCCCACGACGAAGGAGCGAAGCAAAGTTCACAGCAGCGCCTTGTTGTGCGCTACCGATTTGCATCTTCTAAATCCGAGGCAATTTGTGCAAACGTAGCGCATGCATATTCGCAAGTTGACCGAGTCAACATGCTCAAATATGGATAAGCATCATACCTGCGGCTCCGAGTCTTTAAGGAATGCAGGAATCTTTCATCTAGATATAATTCACTGGGCGGATGCCTTCCTTCTCGGATCGCTTTCCTTGCCGATTCTTCGATTGATTTCAGGTCCGCGAAAGGCGCTCCGAGACTATTGAGGCATACATGATTCCGACTCTCGGAGACGTGGAGTTCGGAATCATGACCATACTCATTGGGCCCTTGGGTAAAAACCCCGTAGATCTCTAGACCCATCACCTCCTGAAACACATTCTGCAACTCCCCGAAAATCAAGATCAGAGATTCTGGATTATAGGTATATTTCACGTCCTCAAGGAAGTACCCTGATGTCCAATGACTTTTAAGAATCAAACTATCTGCGAATGATATAAATG
>JBJHBN010000495.1:0-2891 GCA_050485505.1 Opitutales bacterium
GCTGATCGCTAAGGCGTCCGAACGGCGTCATTGCGTTGTTGTAAGAACTTCCGTTCACCTCAATCGGCCCAGCCAATCCTGAAAGGATCACCTTTATCAACATTTCAGGATTGTCCTGCACCCAGTCAACATTGACCAAGGAAGGATAGACCCCCGAAATGCCACGGCCATTGGACTGGTGGCAGGCCACACAATTCTGCGAGTAAACCCGGCGCCCCAAAGCGAGCATATCGACCTCGCGCGGAGTGTCATCGATCGCCTCGCCAGGCTTGGCCGTCTCATCGTAGTGGAAGGGTCCAAAATCACCCGAATACCAGACCAGATAGATACCACTCCAAAATGCCAGCACCATGAAGAGGCCGACAAAGATCAGTGGCATCGGTGAAAAATTTTCAGACGGCTCTTCTTTTTCACGCAAGAGTGAACTATGCACCTCATGCAGGTGCTTATCCTCAAAGCGGGTCTTTTCGTAGGTATCCCGAGACTTTCCGTCCGGCGGATAAGGATTGTTGTTCTGCGAATCGCTCATGGGAGGTTTATTCAGAGAACTTCATTTCCGGAAGTTCGTAGTCCTGTCTCAAATTCATCAAATAGGCCACCAAGTCGCGTGCCCGTTGAGTGGGAACGACCTCATACCCTTCGCCCGGATGAAAAGCCGAAGGTATCTCAATGGCATCGGGGTGTGGCCCCCTGTTTTCACTGATTCGGCGCACTTCGTAGAGGAAGGCATAGGGCGGCATGGTCGAGCCCGGTGAGGTGATCTGTGGGTTATAGAGGTGCTGGTGTTGCCAGAGTTCGGAATAGCGGAGAGCGACATTGGCGAGATCGGGTCCGGTCCGCATCGTACCGAGCATCACCCGCTCCTGAAGAATATAATCGCGGGCAACGGATTGACGATCACCCCAGCCCCGCTCAAAATCCGAGCCAAAGCCTTCGCGCCTTACCTGCTGGCTGTGACAGTAGAGACAACCCATCTGCTTGTATACCAGTTTACCGCGTTTGGCGGCACCGGGTAGCTGCTGAGGATACGCATTCTCATCAGGAGCATTACGACCAAACAACTGGCGGCGGCTATTCGGATCTGGATAGGTTGGTCCGGCAATCGGATTGCCCTCGGCGTCAACCAACTCAGGAGTCGCCGGCAACAGTTCACGCATCTGGATATGACTCGTAAGAACGATACCAACCCAGGAAAAGGCCAGTGTGGCAAAGATACCGAGAAAAAGTAATGGAAGGCTTTTCATTTTCGAATCAGGACTCGGCGGTTTCCTTTGTTAACAAAGTGGGACCGGATTTGGAACTGCTCTTTGAGACGGGCAGCAACATCCAAAATACGTTAATGGCAAATGCAATATGACCGATCATGATCATAAAACCGGACACCGAACGGATCCACAACCATGGGACTGTGTTGCGGACAACCTCCATAAAGGTGAATTTCACTGTTCCATCCTCATCAATTGCGTTCAGCTGCAAACCTTGGATCCATCCCCCTACTTGCAGGGCAAAGACCATCAACACAATTCCCAAAGAACACATCCACCAATGGACCTGAATCAAAAATGCACTGGGCCATTCACGTTTCACCAGACGCGGCATCATATAATATATGCTACCAAACATAATCATGGTGAAGAATGCATAGACGCCGTGGTGGGCGTGACCAACCGTGAAGTGGGTAAAGTGAGTCACCTCATTAACACTCCGCAGTGCCATCGCCGAGCCAAACAATGAAGCTAGTGTGTAATTGATGGCACCAAAAACAACAAAGCGAATTGTCGGACTGCGCCAGCCTTCGTTCTGCAAACCAACCACCGTAAGGTGGTGATTGATGGCCGTTACTATGACGGGGATTACCATCATGACACTTGCCACAGTTCCCGCCGAAATAACCCAGGCCGGAACCGGTCCCCCGATAAGGTGGTGCACACCCGCCCAGTTGTAGAACAAAGCCAGCGACCAAAATCCAACCACTGAAAGATAATAACTGTGAATCGGGCGTCCGAGCACTTTCGGGATGAAATAATAAGCCGCACCGACCGCTGCTGGCGTGAGCCACAGCCCCAGAACATTGTGGGCGAACCACCAGTTGGTCAGCGATTGAACAACTCCGCTGGCCGGTTCAAAAACCAACATAATCTGTGCAACGGTATACAACCAAGGCAACCAGAAGAAAGCCGCCAGCAGATACCACTGCGTGACATATACGTGCCCGGATTGCCGCCAGCGAAACGCAATAATCACCCAAACACCAATCAGGCCGTAAGAAATGGCAATCAGAGGCGTTATGTAAGCCGGCATTTCGAGCCACTCAACACCGATCATGTCTCCCCGCAGAATTCCAAAGATCCCGATGGTCACCCCGACATTCCAGAAGATACCAGCAGTGTAGAGGATGCTGATGTGACGGATACGGGTACGCGCCAGACGCCCCATCAACCAAGGTGCAATGGCGAAAATAGCATTGTTCCCCCAACCATAAATCATGGCGTTTAGGTGCGCCGTACGAATCCGCCCAAAAGTCAACCACTCATGATCACCCAGAAAGCTCGGGTTGGTCATTTTAATCGCAGCGATCAGCGCAAACACAGTTCCCGCCATCAGCCACAAAACAGCCGAGGCCAGAAACAGGATGGCCGCATTGCGCATCGACTCATCGACCTCACTCAGCTTGGCCCGGATGGGATCACCCGCTGACTGTGTCGGACTCAATGTGGATACAATTGAAGGTGTCGCACTCATTCGTGGTTCTTCTTGGTGGACGAAGTATCGTCCTTTTTACTTGGGAACTGGTCCGTGACCTGTCCCATGGGTTCTTCGTCATCAAAAATTGTTTTGGCTCCGTCTTCCAGATCGTTCAACTGGCCGTTTCGGTATGCCCAATAAAGCGC
>JBJHBN010000496.1:0-2888 GCA_050485505.1 Opitutales bacterium
CTCACCAAAGACCAGGTTGATGGCATCGGAGGTGTATTCGAGGAAATAACCATCCGGCAGGCCAATAACATTTGCAAATTGACCGTTCAGGGTTCCATCAATGGTCATCAAGGTGTAGCTCTCTGCGCCAGTTCCTGTTTCTGAATCAACAACGAATTCGATCGCCGAATAGGGAGAAGTCAAATCGACTGCACCCGTGATAACCAAGCGGTCACTGGTTTCATCATCCAGGTCAACCCGATAGGTTGCCAAGGCTTCACTCGCACCAACAAAAGTAACATTGGAAAACAACTGGAAGCTACCAATACTACCCGCCTCGCCTGCAGTGATGATACCCGAAGTACCATGAGGTCCATCGGCAAGGCCGGTGTGACCGATATACACTCCATCACCACTACGGAAGCGACCCGTGCCACCAAGAGTGGCTGTGCTGCCTGACAAGGATCCGGTGGAACCGACGGTCAGGCGATTAGCCGTGTAGGAGGTGTAACCAACAGTGGTGTCGATCAACAGCGTCCCTCCCCAAACCTGGGTCGTTCCGGTGTACTCTTTCCAGTCATCGACAAACCGAAGGATACCTGTGCCATTTTTTGCCACACGTGCCGGTTGGGTCGAACTGCGATCAAGGAAATCACCGGCAACGATGGTTTCACCGCCGCCATCGAAGCCCCAGACGCGCCCATTGTTCATATTGATGCTGAAATCACCGTCCAGGCGAAGACTGCCGCTTTCAGTACGGATCACAGCACCGGCGCCACCCAGTCCACTAACCCGGAAACTTCCGATTATTTCATTGTCGCCGGAACGGCTCACAATAAAGGGAGCTGAACGCTCCGGGTCGAACCAGCGACTTTCGGCAGCATCCAGATTGCGCTCAATCGATACATCACCTGACAAAGCAAAATGATGCAGACGCTCACCACCACCCGATACACGAATGTAGTTCTCCCAATTAGCACCGGTACCAGCAGCCGTATCGTTGGTTGCGTGTACACTGCCACCTGAAACTGCCACATGGCCTACAAAATTCGAAGCACCGTTTAATTCCAATTCACCAGTGCCACTCTTGTTAATACGCGCAGCTCCCGACAGGTCCAGTGAGCCATTCAGTCGGGTTACCCCGTCCGAGTCGCCACCGAAGATCAAGGTTGACCCGGGGACGCCAATGACCTCTCCGTTGAAAGTGAGGTTGCGGTCATTGCTGTTATTGATGATCGAGAAGCCAGCAAGGAACTCCACATCGTTGTTAAATACGATGTCCTCGCCCGCACCTTGGTGCACAGTCAGGAATCCATCACCAGTCAATCGCAGTTTACCTCCATCGAAGGTATAACCGCTGCCGCCTGTCAGGAAATCCAGATACTGAAGGTTTCTTCCTTCATCAACGGTAACAGTGCCATCTTCGGCGAGTGCAAATGCTGCTTTGTCCGGGTTATTTATGCTCTCTGTTGAGCCAGGGATCGGGAAGGCATTCCAATTGGCTTCGTCTTCCCAATTGCCATCACCACCGGTCCAAACGGCTTCGTTAAAAGCACTGTCAGGGGCCTCAAGATATCCTGGGGATTCATAATCCAAACCGGCAACACCCAGCGGCACGAAGTTGCCTTCCGGCGGGTAGCCGCCGATATTCAGCTTCTGGAATTCTTCCCAGATCTCTGTTGGAATATCGTCCCAGCTGTCAGAATCCTCTTCCGGCCAAAACGCCCAGCGGTCTCCACGCTCGGGATTCAGCCAAACGTTTTCGATATTGTATGCCTGAACATTGCCAGAGGTGGCGCGTGCCCAAAACCACAGGTAGCCACCCGAATCCGGAGTCTGGTGGAAGTCGCTGTTGCGAATATCCATGAGATGGGTAATCGCTGTCGACGTAAACTGATCCGGCTGAATCATGAAAATCTGGTAGTCACTGTATCCGGTCAGTCGATCGACCAGATAATAAGTGGGTCCACCGTAGTTTTGAATAATATCCGGGTGATTGACGCCGATCCAGTCCACATCTTTTTCTTCCTGCCGCGAAATCAGTGGTCCGATGCGACAGTTCTGGATCTGCATCGTGGCACCTGCAGCGCGGGTATCCACGACAATGCCTTCAGCCAGATCCTCACCATGGATCCAAAGGCCCTCAATGTGAAAGACACCCGTCCAATTACGGATACGGAGGCCTCGGCGAGCATGGTCAAATGCCAGCCGGTCTTCTTCTTCCGGCCAATCACCTTGCCAGCCAATTTCAATTTCACCACCGATCATCACGATATTGCGGGCATTACCACCGTGGATATTCACTGAAACAGTGAGCTTTTCCGTGATCTCAAGAATATAATCCTGCCCTGGACTCAAATTCACGTTGTTTGCATTGGCATTGGTCAACTGGATCGTCACAGGATTGTGCAACTGCGGTGGCGCCCAGGTGAGCCGATCGCCGTTGGGCTCTGGATCGGTATCCCCATTGCCCTCGCCTTCCACCAGGAGAACCTGGCCGTCAGCGTATTCAACTACGTAACCCGTAGGCAGACCGGATACATTGGAAAAGGTCCCGCTGCGATTGCCACTGTAAGTGATTAAAGTATAGCTCTCGGCATCCAGGGTTCCCTCGATTTCAAAATGGATCTCATCATAGTCGGAAAGCAGATTGAGGTTTCCATTCACAATCAGGTGGTCATTGCCGCTGCCATCGATGTCCACGTGGTAGGTTGCGAATGCACCAGCATCTCCCTGAAAAGTGATATTGCTGTCCAAAGTCAAAGTTCCCACAGTCCCAATATCACCTGCGGTGATTCTTGCACCTGTTTGTGTAAGAGCGTTACCGGAGCGGTCAGAAATCCCCCCGCCAATGATAACACCATCGACATGGGCACTCTTGAAGGTGCCGTCACCTCCCAGTGTGGCAA
>JBJHBN010000497.1:0-2888 GCA_050485505.1 Opitutales bacterium
GAACAGGGGCTCATCAAATATAGAGCGGAATACACATCGGGATTCTTCATTCCTATTCGAATAGTGCCATACCCTCCCATCGAATGGCCGGCGAGGCCGCGTCCAGCTCGCTCGGGAATGGTGCGGAAACGGCTATCAATAAACTCAACAAGCTCGCGGGAAATAAAAGTCTCCCAATCACCTACAGTTGCAGACTGGGAATACATGCTCCCTCTGAACCGGTTGTAGGCGTTCGGCATGACTACGATCATTTCTCTGCCAACACCCTCCTTGTGAGCCTGATCCAGAACCTCGTTGAGGTGGATCCAATGCGGCTCCCGGCCAAACCACTGAGCATCACTATCAGTAAAGCCATGGAGGAAATACAGCACCGGAAAGTTCCTGTCCGGTTCCAGGTCATAACTGGGAGGAAGGTAGACGGAAACACGCCGCTCCGGACTGTCGCTACTCAGATTCCCTTCGAGAGCCACACTTTCAAGTGTGAGCACCTCGACCCAGCCACCCATCTCCCCAGCATGCAGCAAGGACAGACTGAACAAGCTAAACAACAGGAACTTCACGAGATTCATACGGAGAATTTATTCAGAATTCATAAATACCAGCAATTGAAAAGAGTTCCAGCGGAGCGGAGAAAAGCTCCGCATTTTATTCTCTTACAATCCCCCCAGAACGGGAGACATTGGATGACTTCGTTCTCTCTGACAAATGATCGGAGGGCGCTTTCTATTTCTGATTGCGGTAGCGGAGTCTGGCTGTTCAATGAGGAGCTGCATGGATTTGACGCTTGATACTCTGGATTCACTCGAAAACAACGGACCCCATTTGGCTGTGCTCGGGTTTCCGGTGCGGCATTCGCTGAGCCCGGCAATGCACAATGCGGCTTTGCAGGCGATGGCACAGCAGGGGGTCGATGTCGGTGCATTGCTTTACCATGCTCTGGAGCTGCCGGTTGAACGTCTGGCGGAGGCGCTTGGGAAACTCCATGCCCATGGATTTATCGGCCTCAACCTCACCATCCCGCACAAGGTCGAAGTCCTCAAGCTGCTTTCCGAGGTCGATCCGGAGGCGGCGCGCATGGGTGCGGTCAATACGCTGGTGCGCAGGGAAAAGGGTTACGCCGGGTTCAATACCGACGGTTATGGCATTCTGAAAGCGGTCGAGCAGGGCCTGCAGCGGAGTTTTGAGGGCGCTGACGTGCTGCTTCTCGGGGCTGGTGGTGCGGCACGCGCGATCGCGGTGCAGTGCCTCGCTTCCGGTTGCCAACGGCTGAGTATCGTCAACCGATCGAGTGACCGCCTGGAACAGCTGGGGCAGCACATGCGCAGCAGTGGCACGCCTCTGGACCGGGTTCGCTTGGCAACACCGGAGGATCTGCCAGGTGACTGGGCGGATGACTTGTTGGTTATCAATGCCACCGCTCTGGGTCTCAAGCCAGACGACCCAGCACCTGTGGATGTGCACCGACTCCCGGATGGAAGTGGCATCTACGATACGACCTACGGCTGCCGCAACCAATTGGCCGTGGATTGCGAGACCAGAGGCCTGCCCTACGCGGATGGGCTATCGATGCTGGTTTGGCAGGGTGTGCGCAGTTTGGAAATATGGACCGATTCCGAGGTCCCGGTAGAGGTCATGGCCGATGCCGCCACCCGAGCACTTAAAGAGCGCCAAAAGTGATCACCGCCTGGATTTTTGTGACCGGTGCCTGCATCGGGAGCTTCCTGAATGTAGTCATCTACCGCCTGCCCCGTGGAGAGAGCGTTGTCCACCCTCGCTCGCATTGTCGTTGTGGGGAACCCATTGCTTGGTATGACAACATCCCCATCCTCAGTTGGTTTCTTCTGCGCGGACGCTGCCGCCGTTGCAAGGAAGCCTTCAGCTTCCGCTATCCAATGGTCGAGCTGGGCACCGCACTGATTTTTGTTGGACTGTGGCACAGCCAGACCCTGCTCCCTGCCCTGGCCCTGATGGCCTTTGCCTGCGGGATGATTGCCGCGGCAGTCATCGACTGGGACACCATGGAGATCCCCGACCGCTTTTCAATTGGCGGAATGCTGCTAGGCCTGCTGCTCAGTGCGCTTATTCCGGAACTCCATGGAGTTGCAAGCGATCAGCCCCGCGCAATTGGCAGTTTCCTGAGCCTTACCCATTCCCTGCAGGGCGCCCTGCTTGGGTCCGGTCTGATTCTGTGGATAGCCGTGATTGCGGAAAAGGCTCTGGGCAAGGAGGCCATGGGCTTTGGTGACGTTAAACTTATGGGTGCCATCGGTGCTTTTTGCGGCTGGCAGGGTGCTGTCTTCGCACTGTTTGGCGGAGCCTTCATCGGACTTGCTCTGCTGCTGCCCTATCTACTGCTCAACAAGAGCAGAAATACTTCACAACCGATGCTGTCCGGCCTGCGCATGCCCTTCGGCCCAGCGCTGGTATTGGGTAGCCTGCTCTACCTCATTTTCTTTCAAACCTATGTGGATGCCTACTTTGAACCGTTTCAGAATCTGTTTAACTAGCCTCATCGGCTGCTTTCCGGCTTTCGGCCTTACAGCAAACACGCTTGTCTGGCCAACTCCGTCGACCGCCTTTGACGAGGGCCTTCCATACACCGACTTCGTCCAGGCAACGGCCTCCGGCAATCCGGAGTCAGCCCTCTTCGGCTGCGTGCGCAACGATGGTCGCCGTTTCCACGAAGGCCTGGACATCCGCCCTATTCTGCCGCGCCAACGCGGCGAGGCAACCGACCCGATCTACGCCGTCGCCGACGCCCGGGTCGCACACATCAACAGTGTGGCTGGCAACAGTAACTACGGACGCTATATAGTGCTGGTCCACGATCATCTGGAACCGGCTTTCTACACCCTCTATGCCCACCTTTTGTTGATTCGCCAGAGGAG
>JBJHBN010000498.1:0-2877 GCA_050485505.1 Opitutales bacterium
GCGATACACCCACCTGCGAGCGGAGGACCTGGTAGATGAGCTGGATGCCATCTCGACGCGCAGAGCAGGCAAGCAACAAGACGCCAAAAAGCCAAACTGACGGGTCATCATTAAAGCCAGCTAATCGCAGAGCGCTGCGCTATGTATGTAGTATGTTGTAGTAGCGTACAACATACTACATACATGACCTTGGCCGATGCCCTCGAATTTAGCCGCTAAAATCCAGCCACCCTGCGGATATCAATGCCAGGTGCTATCGTCACCTGCACCGGCTACCGAAAAATCGTCGGGCTCTGCGGCGTCACCTTGAAACAGCTGTGCGCGTAAACTCTTCGCCACCACCATGCGTTGCTGTTCTGCGCACAACTGCTGCTTCAGCAATTCATTTTGGTCTGTCATCCAGGGTGCCCAATAAACCGTATTCGCAGGTGCTGCCGATCCGCTGCCGAAATACTCAGAAATCCAATCCTTGAGCGGAGTGACCAACCCGTGACGAGAAAGTATTTCCCGGGTGCCTGGCATCGACATGAGGCCTTCAAGCAAGACCCGCAAAGCAGTTGATTTTATCTGCCCAAGCACATCCCAGGCACGAACCACCCGAATCGCAGTGACAAAACACTCCAGCTCAGCAACGACAGAGTCTGGTCTGCCCCGAAGACACTTGGTCTGAAACGCAAAGACCCTGGCCAAGATCACATCCTCGAAGAAAAACTGACTCAATCCAGCTTCGGGCCATTCGCCCCCTGGCATCAAACAATCAGCCATCCGGAAATCGTGGGGCGTTATGCTTCCCCACAAAGCATCCCACAAGGGCACCATCAGCGGGCCGACTTCGAAAACAGTGCGGGCAGCCTGAAAAACCTCACAATTTGCGCAGAGTATATCCGCTCTCGGAGAAATATCTCCCCGTCGATAGCGATATATGGTTGCCTGATCAATACCATCAAAAGGCATCCAGTCACACATTTCAGCGGGCGCTCTTTCCCCTGCCAAGAAGTGATACCAGGCGATTGTTTTCATGCGTTCACTTTCATGCCTGGCTGGCCTTCCACGGGAGCGATTCGACTTTTCTTTCTTTTGCGTGATATTCGGCATTTCCGCGCCTGTATTCATGATCATGCCTTCCTTCTAATGGTGGTTACCGAAGCCCTGCGAACATTGAACTTGTTGGGCGTATTCACAAGGAGCCAAACGATGACCACCGAAGAACAACTTCTTGACCGTTATGGGCCGCTGCTGTCACTGACAGAACTTTCAGAGTTACTTAAGCGTAGTCCAGATGGTCTCCGCATAGCTTTGCGAAGTCAAACTGAGTTTGCGCAAAAATGGAACGCTGCGAAACGCAAAGTAGGCCGGCGCGTTTATTTCCGTGCAAGTGATGTTGCCGAACTCATCGACGAGGCATGAGGGCGATGATGTGGATGATACCGTCATTGTTCGTCGCAAAGTCCGGTCGAATTTTACCACTCTACCCAATGAACTTATCCGGGACCCCAATCTGTCCTGGAAAGCGCTGGGAATCCTGGTGTTCGTGCTGTCACTGCCGGACAACTTCCGACTTCGCCTGTCCCACCTGTCCAAGCAGAAAAAGTCGGGGCGAGACGCGACGCGAACAGGGCTCCAGGAGCTGCAACAAGCAGGCTATCTGCGAATCAAGCGAGAGCGTGGAGAACGAGGCAAGTTCAGCCACACGACCTGGCTCGTGTCAGACCAGCCCGAGTACCGGGATCATGATTCACCACGTTCGGATTTTCCAACTACGGCAAATCCAACTACGGATAATCCGCATTCGGAAAACCCGACGCTAATAAATACTAAGGGTAAAAAGAACTGATGTTAGTAAAGACTCAGATTAATAAAACGGCTTGCGCCGTGACGTGAACGCCAGGAGAAAGTGATGACCCTGCATTCGAAACACGTGATGAAGATAAACCAGGATCGCTTTACCTGCTTCTAAATGAAACACCCTTCGATATGTCGCACTCACCTGGAGTTGAAACTAAACCAACGATTGCGCGCATACGACGCATCTCAAAATCAACAGAAAATAAAGATCGCTGCAAGATCGCTGTTACCTCGCTGTCGAATCGCTGTTGCAGTGCTGTTGAACGCAACTACACCGCTGTTTTATCGCTTATTCGCATGAGGCAACTGGAGTTGCGATCCAGCCGCAATGAAATAGCGATGAATTGCCTGGCGTGTATGTGAAAGATTGGATGCTGAGCACAGGGCAGGATGTGTGAAGTTAGCTAACCGTCAAGCCGGTTATCCATCTTCACTGGATCTTATTCACACCCAAGGGTGTTCAACGCTCATCCTGCTCTGCGAGGCATCGGCTACCGCCGAAAGGGTTAAAGAGAGACAGGCAATGATGAAAGAGACGAGCCGCAAACGCCGACACCATCTTCGGGTTCCGGTACTGCCTGAAGAGAAAATCCATATCGAACAGCAGGCCAAGCAGGCCGAAATGAGTGTTGCCCGTTATTTGCGGGAGGTTGGTCAGGGCTACCAAATCAAGGGCGTCACGGATTACCAGCGGGTGCGAGAGCTTGCCCGCATAAATGGTGACCTCGGTCGTCTGGGAGGGCTGCTCAAGCTATGGCTAACCGACGATGTGAGAACCGCAGCTTTCGGTCCGGAAACGATCCACCGCCTTCTGGCAAGGATCGAGGCCACCCAGGACCAGATGACCCTGGTAATGAGGACCATTGTTCGGCCCCGGGCTGATCAGTGATTTTAGCCGCTAAAAATCGACACCGTGATTCAAACAAAAACGGCCGGGCTTCGGTGTCGCTCTGGTCAATTACCGAATAGCTCCGTGGCGCAGCTACTCGATGACGCTAGCCACTTTCAGCAAAGGTTATCGACCATGAGAAC
>JBJHBN010000499.1:0-2874 GCA_050485505.1 Opitutales bacterium
CAAGCGGACCCAGTCGGGCCATGCCTGGGTTCCGGCGGCACAGGGGAAGCGTTCGGCCGGTCTGGGCTATGTCGGCGATACCTCGGGCGGTGTAGCCTTTGGTATGCGGGACTTCTGGCAGGCCCACCCCTCTCAGTTGGACATTCGCAATGCCCACACGGAAGCCGCGACGGTAACCCTCTGGCTCTGGTCCCCCGAAGCACCGGCGATGGACTTGCGCTTTTACCACGATGGGTTGGGTCAGGAAACCCATGCGCAGCAATTGGATGCGATGGATGTGACCTACGAGGATTACGAGCCTGGCTTTGGGACCCCAGTGGGCATTGCCCGCACCAGCGAAGTGTCATTGTTCGCTCTGGCAGCCACTCCAGATAACGAGACTTTAGCCAAACTGGCCGCAGCCGTTCAGGCACCGCCGCTCTTGACTGCCCGTCCGGAAGATTACCTCAAATCCGGAGTGTTTGGCGGTCTCTGGAGTCTGCCGGATCGATCAACTCCGGAAAAAGCCCGAATTGAAGACCGCTTGGACTGGTCCATTGATTTTTATACCCGTCAGGTCGACCAGCACCACTGGTATGGTTTCTGGGACTTCGGCGATGTAATGCACACCTATGACAGCGACCGTAGCTGCTGGCGCTACGATGTCGGCGGCTACGCCTGGGCCAATTCGGAACTCTCGCCGGATCTCTGGCTGTGGTATTCATTTCTCCGCACCGGTGACCGCAAGGCCTTTCACCTGGCGGATGCAATGACCCGGCATACCCGGGATGTGGATATTTATCACCTGGGCCGATTTGTCGGCTTGGGAACCCGCCACAACGTCCAGCACTGGGGTTGCAGTGCGAAACAGCTGCGGATCAGCACCTCCGCTTACCGCCGCTTCCATTATTTTCTGACAACGGATGAACGCACAGGCGACGTTTTGGATGAAGTCATTCATGCCGATCGCCAATTGGCGAAACTGAATCCGACCCGTAAACTACAGGGGCAAACGCCGGTTCCTGCGGCGGCCCGCATGGGTGTTGGAACCGACTGGGGTTCAGCTGTTTCGAATTGGTTGACTGCTTGGGAGCGGACCGGAGACGGCAAATACAAGCGTTGGATTGAAAACTCCATGCGCGTGATCGGAAACGACGAATACGGCTTTTTTCAAGGTGTCTTTGGCTTCGATCCCGATACCAAGGAACTCCTGCCCGCCACCGACCGACCGTCCGGCGATCGCATCCAGGTGTCCCACCTCAATGCAGTTTTTGGCCTTGTCGAGGTCTGTGCCGAGCTCATTGACCTGATCGATATGCCCGCATTCAAGGAAGCCTGGCTGAAATACTGTAGCCTCTACCTGGCCTCTGAGGATGCTCAGATTGAAGCTCTCGGGCGTCCCCTGAATGGGACCAACTTGCACGTAGCTCATTCTCGCCTCGCCGCTTACGCAGCGGTCAAGACCGGGCGCAACGATTTGGCTGAACTCGCCTGGAAAAACTTCCGCAGCAATGAATACCGCAATCAACCGGTAGCGGTGAATTCGGTTAGGGTCGAACCGCCCATGGTGATCAACCCAATCGACGAAGCTACCTGGGTCTCCACCAATGACAGCGCTCAATGGGGCTTGGCGGCAATTCAGAACCTCGCACTCGTTGCAGATGCCCTTTGACTTTTTACAGGCACTCAATTTGCTCACGTTCACACCTTTTTACCTCCTATGAATTACCGTAACTTGCTTCTTCCCCTGTTGGCCTTCGTGTCGTTTGGCTTGCCATTGAGCGCAATCCAGGACCGATCTCTGGACAATTCCGACAGTTTCGTGTTCTCTCAGCTTCCAGACACTCCGGTGAACCTAGAGGGCGCACTTCTGGGGTCCGATGGAGGAACCCTTCTGTTGGCGGGTGGATACGAGCGTGTTTCGGGGCAGGCCAACCGCAACGTGTACGCGCTGAGAAGCGGTGCTGAATCCTGGGAGATTGTTGGCGAATTGCCGAACCATCGGGCTTATGCAGGGACTGCAAACAGCAGTTTGGGCGTTATTGCCGTAGGCGGAACCGTTGATGGCGAGCCGAGCAGAGAGGTGGTGCGGATTCAACTGGTGGACAACGAGCTACAGTTTGTCGCGCTGCCCCAGCTGCCAAAGCCGCTGGTGGATCCCGCAGTGACAATCTTCAACCGCTTCCTTTATGTTGCCGGTGGCGTAGATGCAGTGGATGGCGATGACTTTTCTTCTGAATTTCTCCGCTTGGAGTGGAACCGGGCTCGCGCGAATTGGCAGCAATTGCCGAGCTGGCCTGGCGTCGGACGTGCGGGCTCGACCCTGCAACACTCCATCGAAAGCCTCTACCTGCTCGGTGGTTACAGTTTCGACGGCGTGACTGATGAGGTTTTTAGCTACCATTCACGCTACGGCTGGAGAGTGCAAGGGGACGCACCGTTCTGGGGACGTCATACCGAGGGTCGTCGATTGGGAGATTCCCACGTCTTTGTTTTTTCAGGGATTGATGCCGAAGACGATGCTCGCGACGAGATCTATGCCTATCACGCAATCACGGATACCTGGATTCAACTGAGCCAGTTTGAGTTGGAAATTCCACGTTATCCCCTGACTACAACTTCGGAAGGGCGACTGGTGATTCTATCCGAGAACAATGTCTGGGCGATCGACGTACTTCCTCTGGAAACCAATTTCGGCGGCTGGGATTACCTCGCTGTGCTGCTCTATATCGCCGGTATGATCGGGATGGGGATCTACTTCATCCGCCTGCGTAGAAACACTAAGGATTACTTCCGGGGGGGGAACACTCTACCGTGGTGGGCGACGGGTATGAGTCTGTTTGCCACCGGTGCGAGCGCGATTTCCCTGCTGGCGATGCCGGGCAAATCGTATTC
>JBJHBN010000500.1:0-2861 GCA_050485505.1 Opitutales bacterium
GTTGTGAACACGAACCTGACTGGTTCGTTCTTCCTTACGCAGTCGGCCGCTCGCTGGATGGTTGAGCAGAAAGAGGCTGACGCCAGCTTCTCAGGTGGCATCGTCAACGTGTCTTCCATCTCTGCGACCGTGGTTTCGGTCAACCGGGGTGAATACTGCATCGCCAAGGCGGGGGTCAGCATGTCCACCCAATTGTTCGCGGCTCGTCTCGGAGAATACGACATTCCCGTTTACGAGGTGCGTCCAGGGGTGACCAAGACGGATATGACATCCGGGGTCACGGACAAGTACGACAAGTTGATCAAAGAAGGCCTCTGTGTGACACCGCGCTGGGGCTTCCCGGAGGATACCGGAAAAGTCATCTCGGCTTTGGCCCGGGGCGACTTCCCATATTCCACCGGACAGGTCATTATGGTCGATGGCGGTCTCACCATTCCGCGACTTTGACCTCACGCACCTAACTGCTTTCAAAGCCCCTCGGATAAGCTATTTCCGAGGGGCTTTTTTGTAGGGTATAAGGCCCTTTTTTGGTGTTCATGCTTGCGTTGACGAGGGGATGGAATAATCAGTTTTTACGACGTGGCCTATGAATATTCTGATTGCTGAAGACGATGTAACCTCACGTAAGCTCCTTGTTTGTATCCTTGAGGAAATGGGCCACACCGTGACGACAACGGCAAATGGTGAAGAAGCTTGGGAGTCCCACGCCTCAATGCAGACACGCCTTATGATCGTTGATTGGCTGATGCCGCGGATGGATGGTCTGGAGCTTGTCCGCAGGGTGCGCGAACTGGAGCAATCTTCGGGCAAGTCGGACTATACCTACATTATCATGCTGACCGCTAACTCCGGCAACCAAAAGCACTTCATCGAGGCCATGGAAGCTGGGGTGGATGATTTTCTGCCCAAACCGCTGGACCGGGTGGAACTCGAAATGCGTCTGAGGGTTGCCCAGCGCATCCTCAAAGCCAACAGCCGGATCCGCTCCCTGGAAAACGTTCTCACCGTCTGCGCCTACACCAAAAAGGTTAATTTCCCCGACGAAGGCTGGCAAACCATCGAAGAGTTTATGCAACGCCACCTTGGCATCGCCGTTTCTCACGGAATCGAACCCGATTACTACGAAAAACACATCGTGCCCCAGCTCGAAGCCATGAAGCGCTCGACTTGAAAGTGAGTCCAGCTTCGTTGGTTCTACGCCGTGACGATGTCTGGCGGTTTCGCCAAAGCCGCCGTTGGGATTGGAACAGTCTGGGTGGGGATTCAGCCTCACGATGATCGTTATTCTGACGTTGTCATTGTTACACGTGGTGTGGGTACCCTTCGTTTTGATCATCGACAGAGCGTAACTGGTGCGACCAAATGGGCTCATGTTTAAGCATAGGGCATTGAGGCAGGGATTAGTTCTTGGAGGGATTGTGTTTGTTCTGCCCATTTTGACCTGGGTATTGTCGACGTGGATTTCAGGGGTTTTCGCAGAAAATCACCTGATAGAATCGATGCAAGCCCTGTTGTTGATAGGGGCGGCTGCTGCACACTGGAAGTGGGCCTGTTCACACTCCGCAGAAGAGGCTGTTGGAGTCTCTTACCACCGGATCCTCGGGGTATTGTTGCTGTCCCTGTTCGCACGCGAAATGGATATTGATAAGCTTGGGTCCTCTCTTTGGTGGGAGTCTGTGGAATTGCTTTTCCGGTTGGGCATTCTTTGCCTTTGGCTGGCCATAGGAGTGGGGCTTTTAAAACGAGCCCGTTTACTTTGGGAGGCTCGCTGGACGATTGTCGGACACAGCGGTAGTTATTGGGTTTATGCCGGAATCTTACTGTATGCCTCGACCTGGTTTCTGGATAAACAGCTGCTGCCCCTGAGTGCCGAAGTTTCCCTGTATTTTGAAGAAACGCTTCAACTGCAGGCAACGGCGCTTTTCCTCGTGGGTGCTATCGGCTACCCATTGCGTCGCTGACGGGCGAGTGCCCGGCTACTTCAGCATGTCCTTGGCCTTGTCGAGGATCTGCTTTTCTTCCGAAGTCAGAGCACCGAATCCCTTGTCGTTAATCTTGTCCAGAATGCGGTCGACCTCTTTACGCAGATCACTTTTGTCCGGAGGAGAGGACATATTGACTTTGTAGCGACCTGCACCGCGGGCTTTGACTGCGGCTACTTTAGCTTCCCATTTTGGCGGCCTGGTTTCGGTCTTCTTCGCGAATAGGCGGCCCATTGTGGTCATTAGAGACTCTTTCGCCATCAACTGTCGGTAATAGATGAAACCGCCGAGAATACCGCCCAGGTGGGCCGAGTAGGCTACGCTGCTTTGTCCCATTCGTGGCATCTCAGTGAAGAGGAAAAAGAAGGCCTGCATGCCGAGGAAAAAGTAGAACAGGTGTTTGCCGAGAAAGCGGCCAGGGATGAATAATAGGCTCAGTTCATCATACCAGCGGAACAAACAGAAGAGTGTGATAACGCCAAATACTCCGGCGGAGGCCCCGACCAGAATTGCCTGTGGGTTGCCACTGATGCGCACCAGGATCCAGGCTATACCACCCACTAGAATCGAAAAACCGAAGGCCTCGATGAACTTTTGAGTGCCCAGACGAAACTCGATCTCGCGGCCAAACAAGTACAACATCAGGCCGTTGAGCAGCAGGTGCCAGGGAATGCCCAGCTCAGTGGAGTGGAGCAGGCCGTAAGTCAACAGGGTGTGCAGATAACCAGAGCTCAGGGTGTCCCAGTTGAGTGCGAAAGCCTGCTCCATCCAGCTGACCCCAAACCAGTGACGGAACACGTTCTGCAGAAAGAAAACCGCAACCAGAGTGATCAGGATCGCTTTCAGGGCCCAGGGACTGCTGGAATAGCTGCTTTGCTC
>JBJHBN010000501.1:0-2861 GCA_050485505.1 Opitutales bacterium
AACCAATATTACCGACCACCAGCTGTTGGCCCGATTCGGTTATTGGGATGTGGCGTACCGGAGCGCCGTTGGCATCATGACTCGAGCTGGTGTCGAGCTCAATGTGTCGACTGAGCATCGTTTGGAAGACACTGCTGACTGCGTTGGCGACGATGAGATTGAAGCGTTCCGTTTCAATGGGGAGTTCTGAGATCATTGAGTGATAGTATATTTAGTTAAGCATCACGCTCTCCCAGCAACTTGCTTGCGAGAGCCTCAATCTGGGCACGGGAAGGGTAGTCGGAGTTTTGAATCAGTGCTTTGCCTTTTTCCACCATCTCAGGGCGCACCTCCGGCAACTCATTGAGCTTGGCGTTCCAGGACGAAGCCTGGCTTTGCGGAGGGGTTTCGACAGATTTTTGCTTACCAGCAGCGGCGGTCTCCTTGTTGCCTGATGGGCGGGAGACTTGGTTGCTGGGCCCGTGTGGATTGGGCAGTGGATTTGAGAATTCGATTCCGGACATGGTTTTCGTGGATTGAGTTCGAGTAGTTTAACGGAGCTTCGAGAGGGAGCTTTAGAGATAATTTCAGTTTTTTTTCGTGTTTTTTCTTAAAGTCGTGAAAGCGGCTGCCGTAATACCATTTAACATTGGCATGTTTAGCCATCTGAACTCCCCGCCCAAACTCAACAAACTTATATCCATGGCCATTGCAGCAACCACCCGTATCAACCAAACGACTGACCGCCAGGGGCAGCGCTATCTGGTCTTTTCTGTTGCCGGCGAACACTATGCGGTTCCGGTTTTGAAGGTGTCGGAGATCATTCAGGTTCAGCCAATTACCCGAATAGCACGTCTGCCCGTCTACATTAAAGGGGTGATCAATCTCCGTGGGAAAGTAATCCCTGTGGTGGACCTGCGGATTAAATTTGAATTTGAAGAGCAGGCTTACACAGACCGTACCTGCATTGTGGTTGTGTATATCCGTGGCGACGACGGGCGGGAATTTCTTACCGGTCTGGTTGTTGATGGGGTTGAAGAAGTCATTCACCTAAAAGACGAAGATATTATCGAAGCCCATAATTTTGGTCACAGCTTTCTCGCCGCCGATTACATCCATGGGGTCGTCCGTATGGACGAGCGGATTGCAACCGTGCTCAATATTGACCGTGTGGTCAACGATGAGACCCTGCAGAAAATCGATGAATCGGTTGTGGAGGAAACTGACGTTGCCGAGCTCCCAAACTAGAGGACTTATCCACCCTTACTTTCAACAATCTTGAATCCTGAATCCGTAAATACCATGCGACTCCATAAAATCCTTATTCTTCTGTCATCCATTATTGCACTGGCCTTGAGCAGTCAGGCTTCCGCAGCTTTTGTTATGATCAGCGGGGAATCTGTCAGTGGCGAAATCCTGCGCAGCAATTCCGACATTGTCGTTCTTGTGAATGGCAATGACGAGGAAGTCACGCTCGACATCGCAGATTTAAGCGCCGAAAGCCGCAGTGAGCTCGAAGCCTGGCGGGCTTCCAATCCGGCACTTGCCGACGTTTACAGCAGCTTCGATGAGCCACCGGCACCAATTCGCACCGCAGAGCCGCGCCGAAACCTCATCCCCCGGGGGGCAACCGGGATTGTTAGTGTAGCCATTGTGATCGACGCCGATGGCAACGTTGCCCAGGCCCGCATTCACCGCTCACAAAACGACGATTTGAATGAGGCTGCTCTTGAGGCAGTCAAACGCTGGCGCTTTCAACCGGCTAAAGTGGGCGGAACTGCAATCTCCTGCTATATCCGCGTTCCGCTTCGGTTCAATTAAAGCAATTTTCCTCTAACCCCTGTTAACAATGCTAGATAGATTCTGGAATAAAACCGGCCTGACCGCCAAAATTGCGCTGCTGTTCTCAGTCAGTCTCCTGCTTGTCGTGGTCATGGCTGTCGCAATGATCTTTTCTTTTAACCGGGTCGACCGCAGCGTCGAATTTTCGACTCAGGCACAGGATGAGCTCGAAACACTTTATGCCTGGGAGCGCAGCGTGTTGCGCCTAAACGACGGGATCAATCGTTATCTGGCAAGCCGTGATGAGGCAGTCAGGGATGAGGTCGAGGGTATTGGCAATGCTTCGCTGGAGCTCGTTGATCAAGCTTTGTTGCTCATTGAAGACTCCGGCCGCCATGCCATGACGCAGGCGCTGAGGGAAGAGGAGGAGCGGTTGCTTCAGTCCTTCAATCGGCAAGTTCAGTTGCTGCAAGAGAGTGCCAACATAATGGAGAACCACGTGAATGTGCTGCACGAACAGGTGGGGCAGGGCATCGAGCAGGTGACGAACAGCGAGCGCCTGGCCGGTGCCATCAATGCGGCACTCGAAGTTACGGGACAGTCTTCGCAGATGGCCCGTGCCCGCCAGCGGGTGTACAATTTCGTGGTCTTGGGCGATCCGGACTACGCGCGTCAAGCCATTCAGATTATGCAGGGTGTTCAAAACTACTTCCGCAGTGTAGCTGCAGATCACTATGAGATGGTGGATTTTGACGATAGTTTGGCTGATCCGGTGAAGGAAGAGGCTTTCGAGAATGTGATCAACGGGATAGAGGGTAAGGTAACCTATCTGGGTCAGATGATCGACCTTCAAATTGAAACGGATCGTATTTTAAATGACGAGATTCTCCTCACGCAGCGGGACATTGTTGAAGGTCTGGGAACTTTGATCGCCGAAATTGATGCCTCTGTGGATCAAGCCAATGCGGACTTGGTGGCCCTGGTCAACTTTTCCCGGGTACTTGCCCTGATTGTTGGGGTCTCTGGGATCGCATTCTGTTTCATTGCAGGCTGGCTGTTCTCCCGGTGGCTGAGAAAGACTCTGACAACCGTTGCAACTC
>JBJHBN010000502.1:0-2860 GCA_050485505.1 Opitutales bacterium
GCTTCCAAGTCCTGAGTGGGAGTCTCAACATCGACCAGAACACGTTTGCCCTTGGGGATAAACTTCAAAAGTTCACGAAGCTGCGGTTGAGAAACAGCTCTCGGCGACTTCGCGTATGCAATCATACCAATGTAATCCGCACCCAGATCGAGGGCGAGACGGATATCCTCGATGCGGGACATGCCGCAGACTTTGACCTTTGGTCGACTCATTTGCTCTTTTTGAAAAACTGACTCAAAGCCTCACCCAAGGCCTCGGCATCGGGTTTGTCAGCCTCAATACTTACCGGAATTCCGGCCGCCTTCATCGTCTTGGAGGTAATTGGACCGAGGCTGCACAACGCCGGAATGCGCGCGGATTTTTCCAGTTTGAGGTGCTGTGCCTGCTCTCCAAAACTTTTCACTGCCGATGAACTCGCGAAAATCAAGGCGTCCGCACCCTTACTGCGAAACGCAGCGGCCACTGGGTTGTCGCTCAGGTCCACGGTGGAAGTCCGGTAGACCCGCAGAGGGTCAACGATTGCACCCGCCTTTTCCAGCTCATCCACCAGAAGCGGCCGATTCCGGTTGCCCGTGATCACCAGGATTTTCAAGTTATCGACGGTCTGTTCAGCCTTCAGGGCCTCGACCAACCCCTCAGCGACACTTTCATCCGGCAGCAGATCTGGCTTCAGGAAGTATTCAGCCAGGGCATCCGCAGTTCCCGGACCAATTGCTCCGATACGGATAAACCCCAGTGAGCGGATATCCGAAAAGATCCTCAGAAACTCCTGAAAAAAATAACGCACACCATTGCGGCTGGTAAAAAGGACCCATTCGTAGCTGGCGAACTCCTTAAAAACATCCTCAGCGCGAAGGCTGTCCAGATCAGACGCGACTTCGATCAATGGCAGACCGACCACCTCTGCACCGAGTGACTCCAGGTGTTCGCTCAGACGGCCGATGGCCGCGCGGTTGCGGGTCACAACGATGCGACGGCCGGAAAGCGGTTGGTTATTTTTCATAATAACCAATCGCGGATATCAGACTCCCAGTCCGTCGACAAGTCTGCATCACCCAAAGCCAGCGTGCGGGATCCCCGCCGCTCTTCAAACAGCCACAACCTGCCATTGCAGTAGTGTGCGGCCGCAGCACTGTGACATCCGCCTCCCATCGCCGCCAAGGCACGGCGTTCGACATCGACCGCAAAACGTGTCGTTTTACAAAGTCCCCCGGACCACCGGTCCAGCTCGGAAACCCGGCACTGCACCGCGATAGCCCCCTGCCCCGCTGCCGGAACGGATTGGTGAATGGAAAGAGGCAGAAAACGCAGACCTGGGGCCTGCCAAAGATTCAGGCGCTTCAATCCAGCAAGTGCCATCACCGTTGCATCCGCTTCGCCTTCCCGAATCTTTCGGAGGCGTGTTTCCACATTGCCGCGGATCTCAGTCCACTTCACCGACGGAAAAAACCGTTTTAACTGCCCGCGCCGGCGAGGACTTCCGGTCGCGATGGACAGAGGTCGAGCAAGCCCATCGCGAACCACCAGCACATCCTCAACTGCCGCGCGAGGAAGAAAACCCGCCAAAGCCAGACCCTCCGGCATTTCCGTAGGTAGGTCCTTAGCCGAATGCACGGCCAAATCCGCCTCTCCCTCGACCAAAGCCCGCTCCAGCTCTGAGGTAAAAAGGCCCTTGCCTCCCTTCTTTTCCAACGACCAATTCAATTGCTCATCGCCTTTGGTACTCATTGGCATGAGTTCCGCCGTGCACACGGGGTCGAGGGCGGCGAGATGGGCGCGCACCTGTTCAGCCTGGTACATTGCCAAGGCAGATTTGCGGGTTGCGATCCGAAGCGGTCGAGAATCGGTATTCATTGAGCGGACAGTATGGACTAGTCCCAACTCAACACAAGCCGCGTGTAGTATTCCGTGTCCAAACGCTCAGCAGTAGCAGACGGCGGACGGCTATTGTAGCGGGAGTGAACACCCACCTGCAGGCGCCAGAAATTACGTGCGCTAATCGGGATCTCCAGTCCGGAATCCTGCTCGAAGAAAAACTCGGACAGATCATCCAGAGCAGGCAGGTAGTTAACCCGCGAACGCAAACGCACCTTCGGATTAAAATCCCAGGTCAGGGTCATACCAAGGTCAAGACCCAAGGCATTGTCATCTCCCCCTGTTCGGTAATTCTCGTAACGATTACTCAAACCACTGCTACCTTCCCATTTGAGGTCCGGCTCAAAGATAAAGCGGTAACTGGCTCCAGCCGCCGTCGTACTCCGCAGATGGATGCCTTCAAAGCGATCGCGCTCCAATTCCTCACGCACAAACCAACCTATTCGCCCTTGGGGGAAACTCGTGTAACGGGTACCCATGATGATTTCATCGTCGCTACGCACCCCATTGAGGGTCCCAAAATTGTAACTGCCATAAAGGTCCCAGCGATCGTGTGGCCCTTCGCGGCGGGCGTTGACCCGGATATTATTGACCAGACGCTCGGTGTTCCCGGTTCGTCCACGCAAATCGAACGACAGCTGCAGATTCCAATTACGCACTTGTTTCGGTTCGCCCACCTCGTCGTCAATCAGGGGGTCGTCTGCACCCGGCCTCCAGGCGGAGGTGACACTGCGCCAGTGAATCCGATGGCGCACCCGCCCGTCATCAATCCGGAAGCGCCCCAGAGAATCACTGCGGACATTGCCTTCGATAACATCTCCCTGCTCGGTGCGCAGAATCACCACCCCCTGCACATCCATCTTCATCACCTGTGTACGGGGAATTCTCAACACCCCGGCGAAGGCCGTCTGAACCTCCACATGGGTATCATCAATCTTTACCAAGCTCCCATTGATACGCGATCCATCCAGTGTTTCCACCCAAC
>JBJHBN010000503.1:0-2858 GCA_050485505.1 Opitutales bacterium
GACGAGCTGGTTCTCCGGCAGGATCTGCCCTGTGAATTTCACTTCGTTGACGCCCAGTGCCCTGCCTTTGCCCACATGACCGCACCAGGTGATGTAAAACCCAACCAATTGCCAGAGCGCATCCAGTCCCAGGCAACCAGGCATCACCGGGTCGTCCTGGAAATGGCAGGCAAAGAACCAGAGGTCGGGTTTCACATCGAGCTCTGCTGTTACCACGCCTTTGCCGTATTTGCCTCCGTCTTCGGTGATCTCTGTGATGCGGTCGAACATCAACATGTTCGGCAGTGGGAGCTTGGCATGGCCGGGCTGCATCAGCTCGCCTTTGCCGCAACGTATGAGTTCTTCGCGAGTATACTGGGATTTACGCATGGGTGCCTTGGGTCAGTAATAAAGGTGCTGGAGGCTGAGGATTGGGTTAAAACCGAATGCCGAGCCCCGTTTGGAGGTACATCTGGTTTTTCAGGTCGATCCGGACCTCGCGCTCGCCGGCTCTCTGCCTGTAGTCGCTGCCTCCCTGGTATTGCAGACCAGAGAAGACGCTGACACGCTGATTGAAGTAGTAGGCAGCGCTGGCGTCTAGATAGGGGCCAAAGATCGTGGTGCTCTCTTCGGTCATCGCTCGTGGTCGCGTGGCCAGCAAATCGCCGTTCTCGTTTTCCAGCTGCTCGAGGGCGGCGAATTGGCCGGTGTAATAGATCGCACTGAGGCCCGCACCCAGATTCAGGTTGATGCGTTGGCCAATGCTGTACTTGTAGGTTGGGCCGGCCCGGAAGGTGTATATGGCCGAACGCATTTCCATCAGCGCCCTAATCCGGGCACCGTCTTCAATTACTGTTGATTCAGGATTGGGATCATCGGGATCGAAGGAAATCTGTGTGCCGCTGCCATCTCCCGGGCGGATGGGTTCGCCCTCATAAGGGTTGGTGGTCTGCTCATCGCCCTCACCACTGGTGGGAAGGTCTGGAGCCGTTTGCCCTTCTTTAAAACGGTGAATGAACTCCTGTACCACCAGATCGGAGTTGATCAGGCTATTGAAGGAGCTGTCGAAGCCGTTAAAGCTGAAGGCGATCTGGAGGCCGAGATTGCGCGAGCGGTCAAGGTAGCGGATATAGCTCATCTCCCATCCGAGCGAACTGTTGGCATTTCCAACAAACTCCCGACTGGGATCGCCTACAGCGGTCAGGCGCTGGTAGGCGAGAGCCGCGCCATTTTCGCGGATTTGATCCTCGTTCGTGTAGACGAAATTCCCTGTGTAGCCGTCGTTGGTAGGGACTGCGACCGAATCCGCTCCAGGGGTTTCGATCACGGTGTAGTCCTGAAGGATTTGCCCATCCTCGTAGCGAATCGAGCGATTGTTCCCCGAAATCGGATCGTTGGGCAAGGCATAGTCCGCGCGCGGAGGCATGTTGCCTAGACCCGAAAAACTGACATCGGGCGAGAACATGTAGCGGGCGCGGATATCAAATACAGCGTCCTGCGTTGGCGGGGGAGGGCGGCGGTATTCCGGTGCCTGCGCATCGACGGCGGTAGGCATCAGGCCGAGCCAGAGTGCAATGGATAAGAAAAGTGCTTTACGATTTAAAATAGGGTGCATCCAGGCCATTCGGTTGAGTTTTCCTGAAAAGGTTCCCATCCAATCTGCAGGACCGTCCGGCTGTCAAATCATTTGGCAAGCTCCTTTGTCGGAACGAATCGACCATATTCGGCTGGACGGGGATGAAAAGCGAACCTATTGGTCAGCTTTGTTGTCCTATCGTTTCGTTTACCCATGAAGATATTTTTTTCAGTATCCATTTTTCTTCTGCTTGCCGGGGGCATCACCGGGTTTTATCTGGGGCAGCGGTCTTTTGAAGAGGCGCTCTCTTCGCCGGCTGGAGGCCGGGATTCGGCGCTTCTGTCGCAGGAGCTGGATCGGTTGCGGCAGCAGCTTCGGGAGTCAGACCGTTCCCTCGCTTCGGCTCAGGTTGAATTGAGTCGTTTGCGCAATGAAAACCGTCTCTTGCTTCAGCGGCGTGATTCTCTGTTGATTGACTTGGATGACGAACCTTCCAGACAGGAACGGGAGGATGATGATCGTATGGATCGGCGTGAGCGTTGGGAGGCAGCCCGCGCTGAACGCCAAACAGCTTTTGCCCGGCGCCAGGCACGGACTTTGGCCAACCGGCTTGGCCTGTCCGGGGAGCAGGAAGCGGTTCTGGTGGAAACCATGGCCGAGCAGCAGATTTTTGGCCGTCGAGGTGGCATGGGTGCCGATGCATCATCGGAGCTCAATGAGCTCATGGCGGACATTCTGGATGACGAGCAGTATGGTCGCTGGCAGGATTACCGGAATGAGGAGGTGCGCGTTCGGGCTGAGACCTATGCGAACGTCGAGCTGGGGCGAATGAGCCTGATGCTGGGTTTGGAGGAGTATCAAAAGGATGCGGTTTTCGGCATCCTTTACGAGCAGGCGGTGGACCTGAGCGAGGGCTCGATGGAAGGCCTGCGGCTGAGCCGTGAGCAGCGGGTTGATCAGTTGCGGGGCATCCTTTCGCCGGCGCAACTCGAAGCCTACGAAGAGTCGCTGGAGAGCAGCTGGGCAAGGTAGCGCACGCAACTATTGATCGCAGCATTGGACCATCTGAATCCGGTGTTGCCCGTTTGCCAGAATACTGAACTCCAAGGTGGTGACGGATTCGCCTTCCAGCCAGCTCTGAATCTTCTCCGGCCATTCCACGACGATGAGCCAAGGCGAGTGCAGAAAATCATCCAGCATCAGGCCTTCGACATCTTCACCGCTGTTCAGTCGATAGGCATCCATGTGCAGTAGCTGGCGACTCCCATTGTAGGTGGCATAAATATTGTAGGTGGGGCTGGTG
>JBJHBN010000504.1:0-2853 GCA_050485505.1 Opitutales bacterium
GTACCAGACATGACTGGGTATGCGCTTGAGTTGGTCGAAGGGGGCACTTTGCAAGTCGAGCACATGGAAATGGAAATTCGGATCCCGCAACAGGATATCCGCAGCCTTGAGAGCCTGTTCGAATTGCTTGCAGCGAACCCATAACAAATGAGGGTGCAGTGCCGGATCGACGGATTCCGGATCAAAACGATTGTGGGCGTCGAGCAGGCTCAAGAAGCCCTGCTTGCTGCGCGCGAGGCGCATCAAGGCCTCGACCAGCAGGCCGCTACCGACGCATTCCGGCGCCTGCACCACCTCCGTCAGCGCCCCCGCCGGAAGCCCGCCGACCACCCCATCCAAGGCCGGAACCCCCAATTCCAGCACCGTCTCCACCGAGCGACCCGGCAACGACTCATTCCCTTGAAAACGCGCCCGCAGCTGCGCAAAGGCTGCAATCTTGTCCACCGGAGAAAGCTGTTGGGAGTTGTTCATGACTAAAGAATAGTGAAAAAATGTTCACCTTAGTCAAGAGTTCGCGGATTGGAATGGTGGAGGCGCCTTCGCGCCCGGCAGGCTATTATTCCCATAACTCCCATATATCCCATTTTTCCCACTCTCCCGAATGCCTTGACAATCCATGGGTATCGTTTTTTAAAATAGCAAAATGGGAATTTCTGGGAGTAATGGGAAAAATGGGAGCTATGGAGATTGTGACCGAAGCGGATCTGGTGGTTTTCTTCCGCAGCGGGGGGATCCGCGGACTTTAAAGTCTTTTATCAAGGCGGAGGTGGTTTATGATCTGACTTTTCGCTTTGCCCACAAGTACCTGCGGCGCGGAGACCGCACGGTGGATCAGATGATTCAGTCTGCCAGATCGGGTAAGAAAAACCTGTTGGAGGGAAGCAAAGCAGGCCGGACTTCGACTGAAATGGAGATCAAGCTCACCAATGTGGCACGTGCCAGTCTGGAGGAGTTGCTGGACGATTATTACGATTACCTACGCGCCAGAGACTTGCCCATTTGGGAGAAAGATTCTGAACAAGCCGCATACATTCGTCAGCTTGGTCGCCGAGAGCCACATAATTACGAACTCTACCGCGAATTTTTTGAGACCCGCCCCCCAGCCACTATTGCGAACATCGCCATTTGCCTGATCCATCAGACGAACTACCTCATCGACCGCCAGCTCCTAACCCTGGAGAAAAACTTCCTTCAAAACGGAGGCCTTCGCGAACGCATGACCCGCGCCCGCCTAAAATCCCGCAGGCATCAGTAAGCGACTCCTTCCAAATCCCATAAGATCCCATTGTTCCTATACCTCCTATCATTCCCAGTATGACAACCGCTAACGCAAACAGGGAAAATGTTGCCAGATGCCTTGGAGCGTAGATGCTTAAGACCAGTATGAAAGCCACTGGAAAAATGGTAATCGCCGGAGGTACGGGGTTTCTCGGACGGATCAACGGCACTCGTAAACTTGGCGGGGCGAAGCGTGGATTGCCGGAAAACGCCTGACCATTGCGATGAAATTCTTCGCTCTCGTGTGGAGTCCACCACCGTTCTTGGGCGTGCGTTAAGAGGTCTTTCGAACCCGCCTGGGGTTTGGGTGCAAATGGGTACAGCGCATCGTTATGGCGACGCGGTGGATGTCGTGTGCGATGAAAATTCGGCATTACAGGATTTGTATGGAACCCAGACCTGATGAATGGATGTCTACCGACGAGACAGGAAATAGAGAGAAGAACATCCATTCTGAACCGTATGTTAAAGCACTTTTCAACGAGATGTCTCAGACCTATGGGGTTGTGAATATCCTTTCATCGCTTGGCTTTGCATATATCTGGCGAAAACAGGCGATTGATTCGATTCCTCGTGATTGCAGAAAAATTGCCGATCTGATGTGTGGTGGCGGCGAATCTCTGTCGCATGTGCGAGCGTGCCGAACAAACTCTCTCCCGACGGAATGCAAAGGCGTGCAGGCTTGTTAATTGCAACGCCCTTCATCTCGCGGATGAAGCGAATAGCTATGACGCTGTCGTATCGACCTTTGGCTTGAAAACCCTTTCAATGACCGAGCAGTTGCAGTTCGTAAACGAACTCCAGCGCATCCTGAAACCGGGCGGTGTTTTCAGCCTATTAGAATTTTCACTACCTGAGAATCCGTTTGTCCGGTTTTTCTTTCGCTGGTACGTAAAATACTGTGTTCCGTTTTTGGGATGGGTGTTCTTGGGAAACCCAGACAACTATCGAATGCTTTGGCGTTATACCGAAAGTTTCTCAAACTGTCGGAAGCTGATCCCGGCATTCGAGGCCGCTGGATTTAAAGTAGAATTCAAATCTCGCTTTCTCGGAAGTGCGACGCAGTTGGTGGGGCGGCTTCCGAAAGAGTGAGCCCTATTATTGACGAGAATGTTGGCCTCAACGAACGCATGACCCGCGTCTCGCCGAAATTCCTTTGAGGCCTGGTTGTTTTGGCTTCAGTTGAGTATCAATTTGTCCTGAATAATGTTCAAGATGATGCGATCGATTTCCGAATTAGAAATGAGCTTCGCCTTGCCGCCGATTATTTTATGAAGATTTTATTGATGCTACTTCTGAATGGAGGTCTGCCTTGACGGAAGACCCAAGTTTCAGGGACTTTGCCTCCAGCTGATTGTGCAAAGTTTTTGAGTAGAAATTTCGGGATGAAATGATGCCGTTTCCCTGACATTTTTGTGTAGGGAATTAGCAGGAGGCAATATATGCAAGGCCTTTCGTAGGTACCCTATGTGTCAGGCTAGTTGTCCAGCATTGAATTGGACTCTCTAATGTGTATAGGCTTGGCAGTCGAGCAAGCTAATCGCCAGAGAGGAAGCTGTGGAGCGGTTCTGAGAG
>JBJHBN010000505.1:0-2837 GCA_050485505.1 Opitutales bacterium
CAGTTTGATCTGAAGGGGGTTGGAGCCCGGCCTTCAGGCCGAACACAGGGCCCTTGAGTGTGGTTTAGCGACGAGACTATAGTTCAGGCTAAAGCCTGTGCTCCAACAGTTTGATCTGAAGGGGGTTGGAGCCCGGCCTTCAGGCCGAACACAGGGCCCTTGAGTTGTGGTTTAGCGACGAGACTATAGTTCAGGCTAAAGCCTGTGCTCCAACAGTTTGATCTGAAGGGGGTTGGAGCCCGGCCTTCAGGCCGAACGCAGGGCCTTTGAGTGTGGTTTAGCGACGAGACTATAGTTCAGGCTAAAGCCTGTGCTCCAACAGTTTGATCTGAAGGGGGTTGGAGCCCGGCCTTCAGGGAGTCACCCTGCTTTCGAATCTAACTCCGAGGTGCTGTTACTGGTAGGCGTGTGTTTGTGTCTGGCCATAAATAAGAAGGCGCTCCTGCCATGCCGGATGCAGTTTTGCGTCCGGTAGCTGCCACACTTTTCGGTGCAGTTCTTCAAGCAGTGACCGGTTTTCTAGTACTGCTGTTTTGGTGGCGTCCTCAATGCGCTTTGGAGGCACCTGAAGAATGGAACGGTCTGCGGTTGTTCGAACCGAATTCGGTAGCTGGCTGCTTGCGTTTGCCTTAATCAGGGAAATGTGGATTGCATTGAGGTAGGGATCGATAATGACGCTGGCAAAATCAATCGGAACCCGGCCTTCCATTGGCAGGGATTGCCTTGAGCTTTGGAGATTGTTTTCAAAAGCCTCAACAATCGGGATCTTTGAACCTTCGCTCACTGGAAGTCGTGCAAGCAAAGGGGCCATGGGTCGACTCGATAGAACCGCGACTGGCGTTGACAAAAGAAGACCGAGCCAGATTGGGCTGAGCCATAGCAGCAGGCCGTAGCCAAAATTAATGGCTATTATAAATGCAACGACACCAAGGAATGTATGCAGCAAGAGTGCACGGGTGCTTTCACTCCAGGACAGTCCACTTGATGAACGATTCTGCGCGGTCCAACCAATGCCCTGGCCAAAGATTGTCAGGAGCGCGAAGCGCGCGTGAAAGACCATCAGAACGGGTGCGATCAGGGTGGAATAAATTAATTCCGCCAAGGTAAGGAAGATGAGTGACAGGCGATTACCAAAGGGTTTGCGCAGACTCGAACTTAATAAGCCATAGAGTAGGGCCAGTAGCTTAGGTGCCAGGAGCATCGAGAATAGAATGAGGAAAACGAAAAGGCCATGCCGGGCGATCGAAAAGTCAGAAAACGGAAGGGTGGTGGAGAGCGGGATGAGTGACAGGTCGCTGCGGTCATGCTCGACAAACAGGGCAATGGACACGGTAAGAAACAATGCCCAGAATAGGGCACCAGCATAGCTGAAAATGCCAATGATAAAATGTAGCTTGCTAATGAACTTCAGCTTGTTGGCAAACAACAACCAGAAATGCTGCAAGTTTCCCTGGCACCAGCGCCGATCGCGCTTTGCCGCCTCCAGCAGGTCTTGTGGGCCTTCTTCGTAGCTGCCTTCCAGCTCGGGGTCGATTCTCACGGAGTACCCGGCACTGACCATCAATGCGGCTTCGACAAAGTCGTGACTGAGTATCTTGCCGCCCCAGGGAGGCCTGCCGGGGAGGTCTGGCAGGCCGCAGTTTTGAATAAAGGGATCGACTCGAATGATCGCATTGTGGCCCCAATAATTCCCCTCGTTTCCAGCCCAAAGGGCATAACCACGACTGAAAAAGACGCCAAAAAAACGATTGGCGAACTGTTGCATCTTACCAAAAAAGGTTGTTGCCCGAATTAAGCGCGGAATGCTTTGGAGGATACCAAGCTTGGGTTCACTTTCCATCTTCCGAACCATGCGGATAATGGTTTCCGCATCCATCAAGCTATCGGCATCGAAAATGAGCATGTATCGGTAGCGACGCCCCCACGACTCGCAAAAGTTGAGTATATTGCCGGCCTTTTGATGGGCATTGTCCTTTCTGCGGCGATAAAAAATACGGTCAAATCCATTCAGATCGCGGCAAATGCGCGCCCAGCCATACTCTTCGGAAGCCCAGTTGTCAGGCGCCGTCGAATCGCTGAGAATGTAGAAATCAAAGGCCTGGATTTGTCCAGCACGCTCCAAGTCCTGGTAGACCGTGCGCAGGCGTTCGAGCACGGTGTAGGCGTCTTCGTTGAAGACAGGGACGTTGATAGCCGTCGTTCGCTCGGGCAACTTTTCCGGGTCTGCATCGGGATGGCTGCTGCGCTTCGAAAAGAGCCTGCCGAATAGGCCGAAGACGAATTGATTGAACCCTAAGGAGATCGGCAATGTCAGTAGGGAGAATGTGATCAGCAGAATAATCCGAAGTGGGCTCATTCCCAGGCGCCAAAGCAAGTCTGCGAAAAAATACGTCGGCAGAGCCATGCAAACCACCACGGAAATGAAAAATGAAGTGCGTTTATGATTCATGGGATGAGCCCTCAACTGGCAAAGTAGAGAATGAAGCTGATAAACAGTAGATAGGCGCTGCCGATGGTGAAAAAGCTCAGCAGAGGAACCTTTCCATACAGGCTCCAGGTTTCGTTGGCGATTTTACCAACCGGTCCGAAGTCGATGGCTGTGGGCGACATTTTTGATCGCTCTGTGGGCTCAGGAAATGAGTTCAGCTCGATGCCCAGGAGTTCGTCGGAGAGCGGTTTCGGCATGTCTTCCATGCGCAAGAAATGATGGGCCCATTGATCCGTGAGTTTGGCTCTGAATAGACTCACCCGGCTGAGAAAGGCAAAGCGTTTTTCAGGGGAACGTTTCACCGCTTTTGCATACCAGGAAGCAACGTGTGTATCGAGCAGGTCGATGG
>JBJHBN010000506.1:0-2835 GCA_050485505.1 Opitutales bacterium
CGGTACCGTTGCTCATGCCCGGCCACGAGGCCAAACAGCTGGTCGATGATTCGGGATGCGACCGATAGGGATTTCGTCTCGGGGGTGGTGCCGTGCGACGACATGAGCATCGGCAGCAGGGATTCTCCAGCGGTGGATCCGGACGCTTCGATGGCTTCTGCATCCGCGTCGGCCGGAGGCTCAATCAAGGTATCCGGCTCGCCGAGCTGGCGTAGGCACAACTGCCGGTAAAGCCAGTCGTATGCGTCTCCATCACCTCCTGAAGTGGGCTGGTCGATGTGGATGACTTTTCTGGCCGAAGCAACATAATCGAGAATTCGCTCATGGTGCGTCCGCAAGTTTCGGGGAAACTCGCGTTCAAGCCTGTCCGCCAGCTTCTGCAGCGTGGACAGAGGATTGATCAACAACTGCTCGCAGGTGACAACGCAATGCCGCCGACCACCGACCACCGCCAAAGCATCTTGATAATGCTGCATCCAGACAAGGCGGCCTTTGATCGGGTCTACGTCAAAAACCTGCTCCAGCGCATGGGCGGTGTGGGCAGGATGCCTGGCCATCACAATGATGCCCGGGTCGATGTTCAATTCATCAAATAGCGCGTCCCACAAAGGCATTAACCGACACATACGGGGATCACCAACACACCAAAGTTGAGCACCTTTGAAATCTCGGGCCAGAAGTGCAGTCAAACGCTGTTTTGCCCGGTCGGCCGCCGGCGTGTCGACCCAGCCCTCAGGAAGGTGCCCAACCATATTCCAGTGAAAGCCGAGCTCGTGCAGGAACATGTCGTGGATCTGGATCACATCCAGATTCTCTCGCCCAAAACCCTCCAGTTCCGGAGTCCCCAAAACGGCACCCAATTTAGCTCCGAGCAGCTGCATACACCCAGCGAGCAGCCCTACTCCGGAAGCTGGCGCACCCAACACGATCCATGCATTTTTTCGAAGTTCCACCAAGTTAAACCCTATATCTTCTCAATGATCTCGCGCAAGCGTTGCTTCTCCTGCTTTTGCACGGACATGATTTCCTTGAATGACTCAACCATCTTTTGGCGCTCTTCAAGTTTGCTTTCTGCTTTGAGCAAATCTTCCTTGCAGGACCGTAGCTGCTCGCTCAGTTGCTGGGTCTTTTTCTTAGACGAGGCTTCAAATGCCTCAAACTCCTGGACCTTGGCATCCATAGCCTTTTGATGCTCAACCTGAAGCTCGCTCAAAGATCGCTCGTGCTCGGCGACCTGAGCGTGCAAGCGATCCTGCTCTGCTGCCAACTCCGCCTTTACGCGGTCCAACTCGTCGCGCAGACCGCTCAGCTCCTGTGCGTGTTCCGATTTCTCGGCGTCCAGTGATGACTGCATGCGCTCCAGTTCGGCACGGGTCTGCTCGAGGTCCAGGCGGGTCGCCGATTGCTTTTCTTCCGTGGTTTTCAGTTGCTGGTTGCTTTCAAGCAATTTGGATTCGGCCTCCGAAAGCCGAGTAAAATACTGTCGAATCAAGCCTTCCTTCTTTTCCTGCTCGGATTGCAGCGCTTGAATCTGCTTTTCCAAACCCGACAACTGTTCCGCATAAAGGGCCTGCTCTTTTTGTCCCTTTTCTTTCAGTGCTTTCAGCTCGCTTTGCCGCTTCGCCAGATTGGATTGAGCCGCTTCCAAGGCTTTTTTGTTCTCCTCGGATTTCAATCTGAGCTCGAACAGCTCCGATTCCGCATCCGAAAGCCGAGTGAAGTATCTTCGCGTCAGTTGCTCCTGCTTGGCAACTTTGGCTTCCGTAGCTTGCAACTGCTCGTTTTGCGCTTGGCCCCTGCACTCCTCGATGGCTTCGAGCGTGCTCAGATAATGTTTATCGTGTGGCAATGCTCGCTCAAAGCAGCGAACGGCTTCTTCAAACTCATGCCGCTGACGATGCACCCGGCCCAAAAAACGCAGCAGCGGAGCCGACTCGGGGGATAAGGCCAACCCCTCTCGACAAGCGGCTTCACAGGCATCCAGATCCGATAGGCGGTAGTATGCCTCAGCTAGAAACATCAGAGGACGGTCAGACCCGGGATCAGACTCTTTCCAGTATTTAGCTACCCGAATGGCTTTTTCGAAATCCTTCTGGTCCATGGCCGCTTTCACCGACCTTTCATGCCTCCGTGTTTTCAATCGATTAAACATTGCCTAGAGAAGTGTAAAAGCCTGCGAAGGACCGAGGTCAATAGGCTAGATCAGTTATTTCAAACAAACGCCACTTAGTTTAGAGACAGTTCGCGTTGCGGCGTCGAAAGGCAGGCTCACATAATAATCCAAGGCATTGCGGTTGCTCACCCGTCCTTCATCAGCAGCTATAAAGGTACAGAGCGCTTCCTCACTCCCAACCTTGATCGCGATTCCCCGCTCCTCGTAATCCACGCCCAAGTCCTCAAAAAGAATCCTTAAAATTCCGACCGGCTTGCCTAATAGAGCGGCTTCGACGGCGACGGTGGACGAAAAATTGAGAACCGCATCGGCGACAGCCAGGGATTCAACCAGGCTCAAGTGGTTGACGAGGAGAGCTGGGGGTGAGGAACTGGTGGATGGGGGAGCGGAGGAGCTGAGGAAGTTTTGCTCTTCGATCCACTGGGATTCGGATCGGTGGATGCGAATGAGGATGGTGATGGGAGTGCCCTTGGCACGGAGCGAGGCAGCTTTGCTGAGGACCAGCCGAATGGTATCCGCATAAGCTTGCTCGGGCATGGAACTGATATGGTGCATGGGACAGGTGGCCAAGAGAACGACGCGTTCGCCAGATGGAATCCCGAGCCGCTGACGCAGGTTCGCGGCGTCAACTTCTCGATAGCGCTCGACCATATGGTCCATAC
>JBJHBN010000507.1:0-2828 GCA_050485505.1 Opitutales bacterium
CGTCGACACCGATACAGGTGTGCATCAAATCCTCAGGAAATTCTACCTTGTAGTCCGGCGAATAGGTCAATTCAAGCATGTGCTCGTTGCCGGGGATCTTTAGGTGGACGATCTGGTTACCCTGCGGAGATTTGTCACTGCGCTTGTGGACCTCAAATCCACAGGTCTTGGAGTACCAGTCAATCGAACGCTCAAGGTCACTGACACGAATGCGTGTGTGTAGGAATTTAATAGCCATAACAATTGGAACTGTGTCAGAAACCACCGCGCTCTTCAACCAAACGCTGCAGTTCCACCTGGAATTGCATCACATCCTGCTGGGAAGGTTTGTAACCAGGTTGGGATGCATTGAGGGCCAGCCGCCCCATCTGGTCGAGCTGCCAGGTAGCGCTGACCCCATCACTAAAGGTCACACCGCCGCTGACCAATGCCCCGGGGACTGCAAGTTTGTCCAAGGAAACGGAAACCGCCCCGGAACCACCGCTGGGCTCGTCATCCACCAGTTCTGCATCTCCGCCATCGACGGTATTACCCGGGGTCGGATTTTCCTTGGCTTCCGAAGCACCTGGCTTGGCATTGATTTCGCTGGTCTTTTGCTTGGCAAAATGTGGAGGTGGTTTGTCGGACAGCTCCAATTCCAGGTCATCCACTAGAAAGCGGACGTCCATGTATGTGAGCAGAATTCCAAATTCAGATTGAATTTGCTTCTGCACATCCGAAAGGTTCATTCCTTCCTGAATCCAGCCGGCGACAGCGGCTTTCTGTTCATTGTTTAGATTCATAAGCCGCTACTATGGGTCATTGATACTGACCGTTCAACTGGCGAATGAGGTATTCGACATTTCGTCGCACCGATTCGTCCTGTTCCATGATGTTTTCCACAGTTTTACAGGCATGAATAACCGTTCCGTGGTCGCGACCGCCAAAGGCATCACCGATCTCCTTGAGCGGATGACTGGTCAGTATGCGGCTAAGATACATTGCTATCTGACGAGGGAACGCGATGTTGCTCGGCCGCCGTTTACTAAGCATGTCCGCCATCCGCAGGTCGAAATACTCAGACACTTTCTTCTGCACCCGCTCAATCGTGATTTGGTTCTGGGACTCTTCCTGAAGAATATCGCGGATCAGGGTCTCAGCTTGCCTTACGTCCATGTTGCTGTTCACCAAGCGTGCATAGGTGGCAACCTTGATCAACGCTCCTTCGAGACGGCGCACGTTGCGGGTAATCTTGGTGGCAAGAAACTCCAGAACCGATTCCGGTAAGCTGCACTGCCCGAGCGAAATGGCCTTCTTTTTCAAAATGGCCACTCTTGTTTCAAGGTCCGGGGCCTGGATATCGGTCACCATTCCCCATTGGAAACGTGAAACCAAGCGGCTCTCCAGCTTGGATATCTCACTGGCCGGGCGGTCGCTCGAAAGGCAAAGCTGGCGTTGAGATTCAAAGAGTTCGTTAAAGGTGTGGAAAAATTCCTCCTGGGTCCTTTCCTTTCCTTCGAGAAATTGTATGTCATCAATGAGAAGAACATCGACTTTGCGGTAAAAGCGACGGAAGCCATCCAGTGTATTTTCACGAATGGCTTTGAGAAACTTGTTGGTGAACTTCTCGCAGGACAAATAGACCACATTGGCATCCGGATTGTTCTGCTGAATAGTGTGAGCCATCGCATGCATGAGGTGAGTTTTTCCCAAACCGGTGTCGCCATAGACAAACAAAGGGTTGTAGGAATTGCCCGGTTCGGCTGCTACAGCCGTTGCGGCCGCATGCGCAAGTTGGTTGCTCGGCCCGACAATAAAGTTTTCAAAGGTGTTGCGCGGATTCAGGTAGACCGCCGGCTTGGATCCGGACATCCGACGAATGCCGCGGCCGCGGCCGGAGTCCCTGCCAGCCGACCTGTTCAACCCCGGCGCTTGAATGCGTGAAGGATGGACTGCTTGCTGAGGCACTTCCAGATTTTCGGCAGCCGGCAAGTTCTCGGACGTAATCCGCAACTCAACGTTCTCACCGATGGCTTGGCTGGCACGCTCGCGAATCAGGTCGAAAAAGTTGTCCTCGAGCCAAATCGCGGAGAATTCATTTGGGGTCACCAGAACCAGTGTCCCGTGCTCATCGATCACCGACTTAACCGGCTCAAACCAAGTACCATAAATATCAGACGAAAAGGACGATTTGAAGTCCTTGAGAAGTTGGTTCCAAAGATTTTCTGTTACAGAAGCGTAGGCCATGAATGCAGTATGAAGTGTTGTTTATTCACATTGATCTTGGCACAACTCAGCTTAAGCCCGTTCGGGCTTCAGCTGGACCCGCAAAGCGCGTATCCTGCTTGGTGGAAAGGACTTTTGAATTTTGGCAGAAATTTATCGAAGACATATCGATGAAAGTATAAATTGTTTATTATCAAAGAGTTATAAGGGATTTGCCGGAGCGATGAAACAAAGGATTCCTAGAGATGAATCCGAACAGTTAAGGAACAGCATGCAACCCCAGCGATGGGATTGCACTCACTTTCTCAGATGCCTCCGCGTTTTCAAGCTGAACTTCTCCACAAGTTATTAACACTCGTTTCCCAATAACTTTTGTTACAATAGCGTTGCATTTTGGTTACGACAAATCCCAACGAAGCTAAGCTGATGGATCAGGTCTTAACCTTTGGATTGGCCATGAACCGGATCAACCTGTCATTGAATTCTTTAGCCGAATCATGCCCCATTGATTTGAGTGCCTGAACCATCGCTGCGACCTCGACCAGACGGGCAAGATCCCGACCGGGTCGGATGGGTAAAATAACGTGCGGAATCCGTACCCCGAGGATATCAAAATAATCCTG
>JBJHBN010000508.1:0-1075 GCA_050485505.1 Opitutales bacterium
ATAGATTGCGCTCGATGTTCGCGCCGCGTCTGCCTTCCGTCGCAACGACATTGGCCCTTCTCGGCCTGGTGGCCTGTGTTGGGCAGCAACTCGGTAGCCAGGCGGCTCAGGCCGCGCCCGACGGCAGGCCCAACATCATTGTCATTCTTGCCGATGACATGGGTTATGGTGATCCATCAAGTTATGGTGGTGATTTGTATGAGACTCCATCCATAGATCGATTGGCGGCAGGTGGTGTGCGAGCTACAGCCGGATATGTTACATCGCCAAATTGTTCTCCTAGTCGGCACGGTTTGATTACTGGAGCTTATCCTCAGCGCTTTGGAGTTGAGTCAAATCGTGATAGCTGGCAGAATATGCCTGGTGTAAGGGTCCCAAGAGAACAAGTAATGTTACCCCAAACACTGCGTGATGGTGGTTATGTGACGGGTCATGTTGGAATCTGGAACATTCGCTCCGATGTGAGGATATGGTTTGATGAAGTTTACTCACCAATGGATTGGGGGGCTGATTTTTGGCCAGACGAAGATGGGCGCTACATAGGAGTTTGGCAGCGCTATCCATATGACAGACCTGGGCGGGACTATGGTTTTGGGCCCGTGAAGGAAGGCGATGAGTATTTGACTGATCGATTGGGGCGTCAAGCAGTTGAGTTTATTGAGAACAACGCGCATCGACCGTTTTTCCTCCATTTTGCCCCAAATGCGGTGCATAGCCCATTGCAGGCAAAACGGGAGCATCTCGAACAGGTTTCGCATATCGAATCAGAGCCACTTCGAATCTATGCTGCCATGGTAATTTCATTGGATGAGAATATTGGTCGTATACTCGATGCGTTAGACAGAACAGGCGTTTCCGACAATACCTTTGTTGTTTTTGCCAGCGATAACGGGCCGTCGGGCCCTTACCAGGAATCCTGGCCGGATCACTGGGAGGAAGATGTTATTTTGGGCTCATTAGGTAAGCTATCGGGTCGCAAGGGACGTTTTAGGGAAGGTGGAATTCGTGTCCCTTATATTCTGAGGTGGCCTGGAGTTTTACCGGAGGGCGTTGATTATGATGAACCGATCAGTAC
>JBJHBN010000508.1:1085-2815 GCA_050485505.1 Opitutales bacterium
TACCTTGGATGTTTACCCTACATTTGCTGCGGCAGCATCGCTTGAGATTGACGAGGACACTATTATTGATGGAGTAGATTTACTTCCATATTTAACCGGCCAAAATGAGGGTACACCGCACGAAGCGCTCTTTTGGCTCGGTCAAAACAGGGCGCGTGGAGGGGTGCGCATGGGCGATTGGAAGTTGTTGATGGATACAGCGTCCGCGCCGCCAAGATTGCATAATCTCAGAGACGATCCGGTTGAATCTGAAGACTTATCTTCGCAGTATCCTGAGATTTGGTCGAACCTTTATACTGCTTGGGTTCAGTTCCAGTCCCAGTTGCCCGATTCGTATTGGGATCGTTATCATGCGACCAGGGATGCATATGATCAATTATTGGCTCAAGGTCCACGTGCTTTGCATGAGTTGGATCCAGATGAAGATGACGACGATCATATCGAGCCAACTTTGGAAGGTTACGAAGCCTTGATTTCCAACCCACCAGATGGCGGTAGTGGTCCATTGCTATGGTTTAAGAATGCACGGGAACCGAATCATGGTTCGGGTGGAGACTGGTCAATAGGCGCTGCTTCTCCGCTGACAGAGGTAAGAGAAGATTTTTTCGGAAACCCTGCTGGTGCATTTGGAATGGCGGCTGATTTAGATCGAGGTTCTGCCATCAGCGGATCTGGAGGAACCGATTTTGCTGCTGGTGACCAGGGAACTTTATTGCTCACTTTTAAGACCAGTAGCAATGTGATGTCGCTTGCCAGTGTTTTCTCCAAAGGTACATTCTCCGATGACACACCTTTCGAGATTACTGTTTTTGAAGGATTTATTCGTTTAAGTTATCGTGAGGATGCAGAGACAAAACTTACTGACCGTCTGCTCCGCATAGCTCCGAACTCTTGGTATACGATGGTGGTCAGTTGGGATTTGGATCGTGCCGAAGATCCCATGTATTGGTCGGTCGCAGATTTGGCTCTTGGATTGCAGGTTTCGGAGACGGCAATGGTTAGCCGGATGGGAGTTGTTGCGAGACCGATACGAGTAGCAGGGCGATCATCCAGCGATCCGTTCCATGGTTCACTCCAAAATATTGCGATTTTTGACCGGTATTTAAATAGAACCACGACAAACAACATGCTTTTGCAACTAGTTCCCGGTGCTAATTGATTGATTATTAAATTCACCCCCTTCAACCCATTAAAATTTACCCCCCCTATTATGAAGATATCCCAAGCAAGTATTGGTCCTTCGTTGAATGTGCTTCGCCTTGCGGTCGTGGGCTTTGCGATCTTCACATTCAATCTGTTGTCGGCGGAAAAACCCAATGTTATTTTAATTACTGTTACTGGTATGGGGTATGGTGATCCATCTGTTTATGGTGGAGACTGGATTGATACAAACGCCTTGGATCGCTTGGCTGCAGAAGGGATCCTCGCCACACGTGCTTATACCGCTGCACCAACTGCAGCCGGAAGTCGATATGGACTGGTTTCAGGGGCTTGGCCGCAACGCTTCGGTATACAAACAGATGCTGACGCTGATGCGCTAAGGCCTGGAGACCGTATACCTCGTAGCCATCTTGTATTGCCTGAGATACTAGGTAGACAAGGGTATGTAACGGGAATGGTTGGGAAGTGGAATATGCGGACGGATCCAATGGTATGGTTTGATGAAGTGTATTCACCGATTGATTGGGATGCGGATTATTTCCCAAATAGGAATGGTCATTATCCTGGGG
>JBJHBN010000509.1:0-2810 GCA_050485505.1 Opitutales bacterium
GTGTTGACTGGAGGGAAGGATCAGTGCGTGGGAACGCTGGTAGCAGGCCTTCAGCTCCTCGCCCGTGACGGTGCCCATGTGGTCCCAGTTGAGCGCGTGACGCTGGGCGTAGCGGGTCAGTCGCTTCAAATAGCGCTGCCGGGTAGTCGGACCAATGGTCATCAATCGACACTGATCCTGATCCTCTTCGGGGAAATAACGCAGGGCTTCTAGGATTCGGTGAGGACCCTTGCGCGGGTGCATACGCCCGACGAACAGGAAGGTAAAGGCTGTGTCGGAGGGAAACTCGGGTTGAAGGTCAAACAGCGCTTTGGGCGGAGCTCCGGGGACGCGTCTGCAGCGGTCCGGATCGGTGGCAGGGAATCGGTGCAGCAACTCCCGGCGGACGTAATCGGAAACGACACCGATGCGGTCTGCCTCGTTTAGCAGTCGCTGGAAGCGCCGTCGCCGCCAAGGTGTTCGCGACAGCAGGAAGAGTTCGGATCCGTGCAAGGTCAGGACCAGTTTGTCCGGCTTGGGCAGCTTCAGCTGGCGGGCATACATCCAGGTGCGGATGGGGCCGGGTTCGGGCAGGTAGACGGTGTACCGATCCCAGTCCTTCAGTGCGCGAATTGCTTTGGCCAGTTTCAGGCGGCAGGGCCAGTCCTGGCTTCCGCGCATTGCCAGTGGTTGGACGCCAAAGGGAAAATTCGCATCGGCCAATCCGGGCTTATTCGGCGCCCAGACTTCGACGGTATGGCCCCTTTCGGCAGCAGTGCGGGCCATGGATTCCGCGTAGGTTGCGATGCCTCCGCGGCTGGGGAAAAATTCATGTGTCAGTAAGCGGATGGATCGAGTGTTTGCCATCGGATTTACCGGGTTTCCTCATCCGCTGTCGGATAGATGGCTCGGATCCAGTCGGGAATGCGTATGGGGCGGCCTTCTCTGTTGATCAAAGCATGCACCGTATGGCCTTTGCAGACCGGTTTGCGGCTTTTGGCATGCACAATGGTTACCGGAAAGCGCATGCGTGTGTGGCCGACACTTTCGCCCCAGAGCGTCATTTCAAGCAGGTCGTCATACTGCGCCCGGCCCTGATAGCGAACATAAGCCTCGATCAGCGGCAGGAAAATGCCTTTGGCTTCCCATTCAGTGTAGGGCATACCAACTGCCCGGGACAACTCGGACCGGCCCACCTCGAACCACTCCAGCGCGCGTGCGTTGTAAAAGGTGCCCATCTGGTCGGTTTCCGCATAGCGCACCCTGAAGGTAAAGCTGTGGGACTTTGTGGGCATCTGCTCCGGGTCAAACCCTCTTGAAGACAAGCGATGCGTTAGTTCCGCCAAATCCAAAACTATTGCTGATGACGCAGTTCAGCTTGCGGTCCTCGCTCACGCGAATGATCGGGAAAGCCTCTGCCTCGGGGTCGAGCTGTTGGATGTTGGCACTGCCAGCGATGAAGCCTTCACGCATCATCAGCAGGCTGTAGATAGCTTCCTGAGCGCCAGTGGCGCCGAGACTGTGGCCAGTGAGGCTCTTGGTCGAACTGATAGGCGGAACGTCCTGGCCGAACACCTGGCGCAGGGCCTTGAGCTCTGTAATATCCCCGGCGGGTGTGCTGGTTCCGTGGGCGTTGACGTAATCGACAGGAGCATCGACATTTGCCAGAGCCATTTGCATACAACGCACAGCGCCTTCGCCGGAAGGAGCGACCATGTCTGCACCGTCAGAATTGGCCCCGTAGCCAACCAGCTCGGCATAGATGTTCGCTCCACGCGCTTTGGCGTGCTCGTATTCCTCGAGCACCAGCATCGCGCCACCACCGGCGGCAACGAATCCATCCCGCGTCGCATCAAAGGCACGACTGGCGGTTGCGGGCGTGTCATTGTATTTACTCGAAAGTGCGCCCATGGCGTCAAAAAAGGCGGTCAGCTCGAGGCTTTCTTCCTCACCACCACCGGCAAAAACCACGTCCTGGTTACCCCAGGCGATCTGTTCTGCGGCGGAGCCGATGCAGTGCGCACTGGTCGCGCAGGCGGAGGTTATGCTGTAGTTGATGCCCTTGATGCCGAAAGCTGTGGCCAGATTGGCGGATACAGTGCTCGACATAATGCGGGGCACGCGGAAGGCACCCATACGGCGAACGCCTTTTTCGCGCAGCAAATCCATGCCTTCGGTTTGATTGAAAGGCGAACCACCGCCAGAGCCAGCTATCAAGCCGGTCCTGGGGTCCTTGAGCGTTTTTTCATCGATGCCGCTGTCGGCGATGGCCTGAACCATCGACAGGTATGAGTATACCGCAGAATCACCCATAAATCGGGCGAGCTTACGATCAACCTGGGCCAGCAGGGCTTCCCGATCTTTAATTGTGCCAGCTATCTGGCTCCGCAAATTGGCCTCCGCATAAGCGGCTTTGGCTTCGATTCCAGAGGTACTGTTGCGCAGGGCTTCCAATACGGTTTTGCTGTCATTTCCAATGCAGGAAATGATGCCCACGCCGGTGACTACTACACGTCGTTTCATGAATAGTGATGGAAGAATGTTTTTGAGCCGTGGCTGGCTTAGAAGGAAACCTCGCCGAACAAGCCGACCCGCAGACCATTTGCGGTATAGATTTCCTTGCCGTCAACGGAAACCGTACCATCGGCGATGGCCAATTTCAATTTTCCAGACAAAAGGCGCTTGATATCCAGCCTGTAGGAGACGAGCTGGTTCTCCGGCAGGATCTGCCCTGTGAATTTCACTTCGTTGACGCCCAGTGCCCTGCCTTTGCCCACATGACCGCACCAGGTGATGTAAAACCCAACCAATTGCCAGAGCGCATCCAGCCC